>JBBTXB010000049.1:0-10467 GCA_038062475.1 Patescibacteria group bacterium | reverse complement strand
TTGGGTAGCGAGGCATAATAAAACGAGAAGCTAGGAGCTAGAAGTTAGAATCTAGAACGATGATTTTATGATAGCAAAAAATTTGCTCTTTGTACATTTTTTCACTACACTGCTTTCGAATATGCCTTCAGATTTTGCGAAACGAGAGGAAGAAATTCTGAAGTTTTGGGATGAGCAGAAGATTTTTGAGAAATCGCTCGCGAAAAAGAGTCCGCGAGGAAATTTTGTATTTTTTGAAGGGCCGCCCACCGCGAACGGAAAACCGGGCATTCACCATGTCGCTTCCCGCGCGTTTAAGGATTTGATTCCGCGCTACAAGACCATGCGCGGATATCATGTAGAACGCAAAGCCGGTTGGGATACGCACGGCCTTCCAGTGGAGTTGGAAGTGGAGAAGCAGCTCGGCATTTCGGGAAAGCGCGACATTGAGCGTCTCAAAGACACGCCGGAAGCGAGCATTGCCTTCTTTAACGAAGAGTGCCGCAAAAGCGTTTGGAAATATTTGGACGAATGGAACCGTCTCACAAAGCGCGTTGCTTTCTGGATTGATCTTGAACACCCGTACGTCACCTACGAGACGCCCTATGTTGAGTCGCTGTGGTGGGCAATCAAAGAGATTTGGAAACAAGGACTCCTCTATGAAGACGACCGCATCGTGCCCTATTGTCCGCGCTGCGGCACCACACTTTCTTCGCATGAGGTGGCGCAGGGTTATAAAGAAGTGGAAGACCCGTCCATCTTTGTGAGGTTTGCCGTCGCGGGCGAGCCGAAGACATTTTTCCTTGTGTGGACGACGACGCCATGGACGCTCCCCGCGAACGTAGCGCTCGCCGTGAATCCTGAAGTGAGTTATGTGAAGATTCGCCGTGGGGAGGAGACGCTCATTCTCGCCGAAGAGCGCGCCTCGGTTGCCGGGGCGGGGGACGTGGTCGCCACAGTTTCCGGGAAAGACCTTGTGGGCATGAAGTATGAGCCACTGTACGTCTTTCTTCCGGTGCCGGACGCCCATCGGGTAGTGGCGGCTGACTTTGTTTCTACCGCGGACGGAACAGGCATCGTGCACATCGCCCCGGCGTTTGGAGAAGAGGATTTGCGCGTGGGGCGGGAAAATAATTTGCCGGTTTTAAAAACCGTAGATGAAGAAGGAAAGTTTATTGCGGCCGTCGCGCCGTGGGCCGGACTGTTTGTAAAAGACGCCGACCCGCAGGTGATGGATGATTTGGACAAACGCGGACTTCTTTTCAAAGCCGAACGCTATGCGCACGACTATCCGTTCTGTTGGCGCTGTTCCACTCCGCTTCTTTATTACGCCAAGCGTTCGTGGTGGATTCGCGTGACGGAAGTGCACAAAAAGCTGCTCAAAAACGCGGGCGCCATCCGGTGGGTACCGGCGCATATAAAGGAGGGGCGCTTCGGCGAGTGGCTGCGCGGCGTCAAAGACTGGGCCTTCTCGCGCGAGCGATACTGGGGGACGCCTCTCCCCGTCTGGCGATGCGGAAGCTGTGAGAACATCGAGGTCGTTGGCAGTATCGCGGAGTTGAATGAGAAAAAAATCGGGGACGATATGCTCGCGGCGGATGCGGATCTCCACCGGCCGATGATTGACCGCGTGAAACTCGCGTGCGGGAAATGCAAAGGTGAGATGTCGCGGGTCAAAGAGGTGATTGACGTGTGGTTTGATTCCGGCGCCATGCCATTCGCGCAGTGGCATTATCCGTTTGAGAACAAGCGACTCGTTGACAAAGGCGAAGCGTTCCCTGCCGACTACATCAGCGAGGCGATTGATCAAACGCGCGGCTGGTTCTACACGCTCCTTGCGGTAGGAACGCTCTTGGGGCGCGGCGCTCCGTACAAAAACGTCGTTTCGTTGGGGCACGTGTTGGACGCCAAGGGGGCTAAGATGTCCAAGTCAAAAGGAAACGTTGTTGACCCGTGGCTCATGATAGAACGCTACGGGGCTGACGCCGTGCGCTGGTACATGTACACCGTGAACCACCCGGGCGACCCCAAGCGCTTTGATGAGGCGGATTTGGATCGTGTCACCAAACAATTTTTTTTGATTTTGCAGAATGTGGTCGCCTTTTGGAAGACGTACGCAGGCGAGCCGGCCGCAACGAATGAGCGTTTCAAAGTAAAACATGTTTTGGACCGCTGGATCATCGCGCGGGTTAATGAACTTATCAAAACCGTGACGGCAAGTCTTGAGGAATATGAAGCGACCGATGCCGCGCGGCCGATTGCCGAGTTCGTGACTGATCTTTCCACCTGGTACGTGCGCCGAAGCCGCGAGCGATTCAAGAGCGATGATGCAGAAGATCGCGCTACGGCCGGGAAGACGCTACGGCACACGCTCGCGACGCTCGCGCGGCTTATGGCGCCCTTCACGCCGTTTTTCGCAGAAGAGCTCTATCGCGCCATGGGAGAGGGGGGCGAGTCGGTGCACCTTGAAGACTGGCCGGAGGCAGATGGCCGCGCCATTGACGAAAAGTTGCTCCAAGAAATGCAGAGCATCCGCGCGCTCGCGAGCATGGCGCTCGAGAAGCGGGCTGTCGCCGGCATTCCCGTTCGTCAGGCGCTTCTAAAGCTCACGGTAAAAACTCGCGGGAAATTGTCTCCGGAACTTCTTGCCCTGCTTCGGGATGAAGTTAACGTACGCGAGGTTGTGGGGGAGGAGCGCGAGGGGTCACCCGATGTTTCCCTGGACACTACGCTTACCCCCGAGCTCCGGCGTGAAGGTTTGGCGCGCGAGATTGCGCGGCAGGTGAATGCGTTGCGAAAGCAGGCAGGGCTCACGATCGCGGACAAGATCGTTCTCGCGTATGAAACGGAGAGTCCGGCGATTCGCGAGATGTTTTCCGCGCTGGGGAATACGCTCCGCCGCGACACCCGTGCCGCGGAACTGCGCGCGGGAAAGATTGAAACGGAGTTTGCAAAAGAAATGGAGCTTGATGGAGCGAAGGTTTGGATAGGGTTGACAAAAGTTTGAAGATCGGCTATAGTTCCCCGTTGCACCTTGTCCCGACACCGTGCATCTTATTTCAAGATGCAGTCGGGATCCCGTATTGAATCGGGAAAACAGGCACGCCTTGAGTCTTCCGCATGGTGCGGGGACACAGGGCGAGTCACAGAAGAAAAGGACTGGCTGTCATGAACGACAATCGGGTAACGCCCTGCAAGGGCTACAGATACGTGAAATTACTGACAGCTTGCGTCTTCTGCTTTGCAATACTCGTGCCCGCATGTTACAACAAGCGTCGCGATGGCGCATCGAACGTCCTCCCCATCATAGACGTCCACAGCCAGTTCGATGAGAACGTGCCGGTTGCGCGGGTGATCGAGTACGCGGCCCGCGCTGGCGTGACGCAGGTCCTGCTGTCGGCACGGGGACGCGCGACGCCGGCACAGGTTCTCGATCTGGGCTCGACGTATCCCGCCTGCATCGTGCCGTCGGTGCGCACGAAAGGCCGTGCGTTCATCGAGAACTGGCCACGGTACTACACACTGCTCGACGAGCAGTTCAAGGAGCCGGCATTCAGGGCGATGAGCGAGATCATTCTCGTGCACGCGCCCAAGGGCAAGCGCGCACCCGAGGTCAATGTGGCGGCCGACACGCCTCAAGTTAAGGAGGCAATACAGCGCGCCATCGCAAAAGGCTGGCCAATAGTGCTGCACTATGAATTCCGCTGGCTCACTAACGCCTATGGCACCAGTGTGCGCGCAAAGCGCATGGCCGAACTCAAGTCGCTGGTCAGCCGGTATCCGCACCATCCGTTTGCGCTGATCCACATGGCGCAACTGGATGCGAGTGATGCAGCCGCTCTGCTGGCGGCACACCCCAATCTGGTGTTTCTCACTTCGCATGCCAACACGCTGGCGATCAACGAGAGCCGACAGCCGTGGACCAACATGTTCGCCGACGAGGAACTTGCTCCTGAGTGGAAGGCCCTGGTGCTGCGACACCCTGACCGCTTCGTGCTCGCGTTCGACAATGTCTGGCCCGAGCACTGGTCCGAGAAGTACGTGCAGCAGGTCGAACTCTGGCGTAAGGCGCTCGGCAAGCTGCCGGACGAAGTCGCGCACGCCGTAGCCCACGGCAACGCCGAGCGCCTCTGGAAGCTGGCGCCCGCTATGGCTGGCCATGGCTGCGGGGCGCTCAAGCGATAGCGTCCCGCCGCTCCCCTTTAAGCAACAAATAGGAACTCGGCCACCCAGTTCGGTTCCCACCGCAAAGCGGGGTCCCGCTGCGCGGGATCGGTCACTCGATCAGACCCTCGGAGAGAAATACTTTCTCCGAGGGTCTTTTTTAATCCCCCAGCGCAATCGGAGTTTGCTATAATGATTGCAGATATGCCAATAGCAAAAGTGCGAAAACGAGATGGGCGGCTGGTGCCGTTTGATACGGAGAAAATAGTGCGGGCGATCGGGAGCGACGGCTGGTTGCCCCTCCGCATCAGCGATAAATATTTTTTCGATGACCGACGCGGAAGATCACTACGCGCTTCATTGTTTCGTCAACATCAAAAAGAATCCGGTAATCACCGACCCGGATTCTAAAATCTGCCAGTTTGCCGTCTCTCAAATGTTTCACTCTGGCAGGATACGGCTCGCTCCGAAGTTTCAAAATAGCGCGATCGACGCGATAGAGCACTTCCTTAGGCAACCGAGGCAACCGCTTCAAGTCGCGCACCGCGCGTGGCGTAACCGCGACTTCATACATACCCTCCTACGCGAGTCCGAGTTGCTTACGCACGCGGCTGTACGGGAGTGCTCGCCCACTCTTGTAGGCCGCGCGTTCCTGCGCGATTTGTTTTGCAAGGCGCGGAGATGCGAGTTCTGCGAGCACGTCCTCGATTCGCTCCCACAGTTCGAGCGGAAGCACCACAAAAGGCGCTCCTCCTTTCATCACGGAGCGTTTTTTGGAAACCTGTTTCATCAAGGTTTTAATGCGTGGAGACATACAGAATACTTTTGCTTAAGCATACATTTCAAAACCGGCCCGTGTCAAATCGGTGTATCCGTCCACTTCTACAAATCTCTTCTGTTATAATAAACACGTATGCCAATAGCAAAAGTGCGAAAACGAGATGGGCGGCTGGTGCCGTTTGATACGGAGAAAATCGTGCGGGCGATCGGGAATGCGATTGTCGAGGTTACGATGCCGAACCAGGAGCTTGCGAGCCGTCTGGCAGGGCAGGTCGTTGCCCAACTTGAACGCGAGTACGACGGCAAAATTCCCGGCGTTGAGAACATTCAAGACATTGTTGAGAACACGCTCATCAAGGAGAATCTGGCGGACGTCGCCAAGGCGTTCATCCTCTACCGCGAGCATCGGGCGGAACTGCGGCGGTACAAAGAGTTCTTCGGCGTCAAAGATGATTTGAAATTAGGAGTGAATGCCGTTCGGGTGCTTGAACGGCGGTATCTTTTACGGAATGAAAAAGGAGAAGTGGAGGAAACGCCCTCGCAGCTTTTCCGCCGCGTAGCGCGAATCATGGCCGAGCCGGAGGAGCGTCACGATCGTCGCAATCGCGCGAAGCTTGAGGAAGCGTTCTATCGCGGCATGGCGAACCTTGAGTTCATGCCGAACACGCCGACCTTGATGAACGCCGGTGCGCCCATGGGCCAGTTGAGCGCTTGTTTTGTTTTGCCAATCCCCGATTCTCTTTCGGAAATTTTTGACACGCTGAAACTTGCGGCCCTTACCCACCAGAGCGGCGGGGGCACAGGGTTTGATTTCTCGCGCCTGCGCCCCAAGGGTGACCTTGTGCGAGGAAGCGGCGGTATCGCCTCGGGTCCGATATCGTTCATGAAGATTTTTGACACGGTCACCGACGTTATTAAGCAGGGCGGGAAGCGCCGCGGCGCAAACATGGGCATTTTGCGCGTGGATCACCCCGACATTCTTGAGTTCATCACTCTGAAATCTGACCCGACGCAGCTTCGGAACTTTAATGTTTCCGTGGCCGCGACCACCAAGTTCATGCGCGCGGCGCGGTTTGGGGGAGTCTATACCATCGTAAATCCTCGCACCGGCCGCAAGGTGCGGAGCGAGGACGCGCGGCAGATGTTTGATCTTATTGTTTCCTACGCTTGGAAAACCGGGGATCCGGGCATCATTTTTATTGATGAAATCAACCGCCGCAATCCGACGCGCCACATCGGGCTGATTGAATCAACGAATCCCTGCGGCGAAGTGCCGCTGCACCCCTACGAGAGCTGCAATCTCGCTTCCGTGAACCTCACAAAATTTGTTGAGGGTCAGCCGACGAAGGGGAAGATGGATTGGGAACGTCTGCGAGAGAGCGTGCGGCTCGTGGTGCGTTTCCTGGACAATCTTATTGACATGAATAAATTTCCGTCTCCGGAGATTGAAAAAATGACCAAGGCGAACCGCCGCATCGGTTTGGGCGTCATGGGTTTTTCCGAAGCGCTCATTCTGATGGGCATCCGCTACGATTCATTGTCGGCGCTCGCCATGGCTGCGCGCATCATGAGTTTCATTGAGAAAGAGGGTCACCGGATGTCGCAGGAATTGGGACGCAGCCGCGGATCCTTCCCCAACTTTCGCGGCTCTCTGTGGGAACGGAAGGGCTACCGCGCGATGCGAAATGCGACCGTAACGACCATTGCGCCCACCGGCACCATTTCCATTATTACGGGCTGTTCTTCAGGTATTGAGCCGCTCTTCGCCGTTTCATTTGTGCGGAACGTCATGGAAGGCACGCGACTCCTTGAAGCGAACAAAATTTTTGAAGATATCAGCAAGCGGCGCAAGTTTTTCTCTGCCGACCTTCTCCTCACGGTGGCGAAGACCGGATCGGTGCAGGGGCTAAGAGAGGTGCCGAAAGACATCCAGCGGCTGTTCCGCACCGCGCTTGAAATTCCTCCTGTCTGGCACGTGCGTATGCAGGCGGTATTCCAGCAGTTTACGGACAACGCCGTTTCCAAAACGATCAATCTGCCGGAGGACGCGACCTCTGACGATGTTCGCGCGGCATACCTCCTTGCGTATAAACTGAAATGTAAGGGGATCACAATTTATCGCTACGGCTCTAAGCCGGATCAGGTGCTTTCCATTGGCGCTTTGGAAAAGGGAGCGGAAGATAAGCATGTTACCGTAGACTCCGAGTTCGCCGGGGGTTGTCCGGCAGGAGTGTGCGCGTACGCGACGACATGAATCATGAAGCATGAAATATTTGTTCATGGAGCATGTTCCATGTTTTAGAAAGTATGATTTCTTATCTTAAAGGCGCCATTATCGCGAAGACAGAGAGCTCGGTAATCGTTGACGTTGCCGATCTCGGGTTTGAGGTTTTTTTGCCGCTTCCGCTTCTTCGCGAACTGCGCGAAGGGGACGCGGTTACCCTCTGGACACATGAGTATCTGCGGGAGGATGCTCGCGATCTCTACGGATTCAAGAGCGCGGAAGAGTTGCGCTTTTTCCGCCGACTCATCACCATCTCCGGCGTGGGGCCGAGGACTGCGCTGCACATTCTCTCGACCGGGTCTCTTGCCAAAGTGCGCAAAGCGATTGCGGAAGGCGACATTGGATTTTTGACCTCGGTGCCGGGAGTCGGAAAAAAGACGGCGCAGAAAGTGATTCTGGAGATGCGCGGAGCGCTCGGGGAGGAGCACGGGAGCGAGATGCTCGTTGACGCGCTCATCGGGCTCGGTTACTCTCGCTCGGAGGCGCGTGAGGCGGCGAAGCAGGTTCCGGAAGGAGAGCCCGAGGCGCAGATCCGCGCGGCGCTCAAAATTTTAGGAAAGAAATGATGCGCGAGTGGGCAGATAGAAAATCGTGGAATGAAGCATTGCTTGCTGTCCCGCCCTATTCGGGGCAGTTTTTGCATTCATGGGAGTGGGGCGCGTGTCTGGAGGCGAGGGGAAAAGAGGTCGTGCGCTTGGGAGACGAGGACGCGCTCATGATGCTGGTGCGCGAGAAGCTTCCTTTCAGACGCGAGTATCTGTATTCGCCAAAGGGACCATTGCTTCGTGGAGAAGATGGTGTGTGGGAAGAAATTTTGGAAGCAGTACGCGAGCGCGCCCGGAATAAAACAATTTTTTTCCGGTTTGAATCCCGCCTAAATCCGCCCGAGGCGGACTTGGGCGGGCCAAGCGGTTTGAAAAAAGTTTCGTCGGCGCAACCGGAGCGGACAATTCTCGTAAATCTAGAACAGTCGGAAGACGAACTGCTTGCCGCCATGCACGAGAAGATGCGGTATAACGTGCGGCTTGCCGAGCGGCGCGGTGTGCGCTGCGAGATGAAAGGTGTAGAAAGCGCGGATGAGTTTTGGAGACTTCTCCAAGAGACGAAAGAGCGCGATAAGTTCCGCACGCATGAGCGAACGCATTACGGGACTTTACTCAAAGCGCTCGCGAATGATCCGGCAGAGCGATCGCGTGCATCCGCGCGGCTTCTCGTTGCATCATTTGAAGGAGCGCCAGTGGCCGCCAATCTTCTCGTGTTTTTCGGCGATGTGGTCACCTACCTCCACGGCGCGTCCGGAAACACGGCTCGGAATGTGATGGCGCCCGCACTGCTCCATTGGCAGGCGATGAAGCTTGCAAAGAAGCTCGGCTACCGCCTCTATGACTTGTGGGGCATTGATGAGAAGCGCTGGCCCGGACTCACGCGCTTCAAGCGCGGATTCGGCGGAGAAGAGGTTGCCTCATCGGGAAGCTGGGAGTTGTCGCTCAATCATTTTTGGTATACGCTGTATTCTCTCGCAAAACGCATGCGCCCGTAGCCCAGCCTTGATACCCAGCCCCTTTCTTGCGCTCCCGTATTTCAACGGATACCCGCCTAAATTTTGCGCCCATAGCTCAGCCTGGATAGAGCGTCTGCCTCCGAAGCAGAAGGTCGCACGTTCAAATCGTGCTGGGCGCACCATGCAAAACTTTGGCGGGCGAAGCCTGATATCCAAGTTCGATTCTTGGCGGGAGCAAAGGTAAGGGGCTGGGCGAGGCGTGCAAAATTTTTGCGCGCAGGGGTTGATTTGTAGCTTATTCTCTGCTACCTTTGAAGCGACTATGAGTTTATATAAACAACTGAAAGACCAAGTGATCCGTGTCATGCTCGGCAAGAGTGCGGTGCCTAGCGGTCTGGCTGAACTCAATCATTATTTTAGGGTATACGGACCCATCAATTTTAGATTTGAGAAACAGGAAGACGGATTTTTTATCGCCGTAAGCGAGAACTTCCGATACGGAAGCGTTATCACGCGCGCCGAGAGTATGGCAGAGCTTGATGAAAAAGTGAAAGACGCGATCTTAACCGCATTTGAGGTTCCTTCTTCTTACGCGAAAGAGGCGGGTGTGCATCGGGACGAGCAGCAGAAGTATGCCTTCGCGTAGTGAACTGCCAGGAAGTTTATCCCAAAAGAAATTTTTGAACGCCCTTCGCCGCCTCGGTTTCGTCATCAAGCCCGTAGGTGGGAAGGGCGATCATATTAAGATCCTTTGGCCGCGGACGCAGAAATCAGTGAGCGTTGATACCGATTTACGAAAAGACGTTTTATATTATCTCCTGAAGGAAATAGAAACGATATCCGGTATTACGTGGGGTGAGATACAGAAAGAGTTGTAGTTCCACATACGCCACAATAGTTCCGTGGTCTGCACATTGACGATTCGTCTCCGGACTGCTATTCTTCTTCCTCACGAAAGTGAGAATCGTACCTTAACTCCAACATACGGAGGAATCATGGAAGAGGCGCGGTCAGAGAGCGGGGATATTCCCCGTAAGGAGCTGGAGCGTCAGCTTGCGAGGCTTCTTTTTGAGGCGCATACGAAAGAGATGTACTATCATCATCGCTTGGCGGCTGTTCAGCGCATCAAAATTATCCACCGTATTTTGCGCGTCGCGATGGTTATCGCGCTTGTGTTTCTGTGGGGCGGCCGCCTTTTTTCGGCCGATACTAGTTTCAGTGCCGCCGCCGTGTTCTTCGCAATAACATCTGCCATCTTGGCCATTCAGCAGTATTACTGGCGGGGGTTTCAGGTCCTCCTTTTGACAGAACTCGCAGTCGCGTGGACTGGAGTGGTTGGAGACCTCGAAATATCCAACCGCTTTAGTGGTAATGATCGCGACTTGCTCGATAAGTTTTCGAGGATCGAGGCGCGGGCCCAGACGCTCCGCGCGAAGGATACCACGAAGCGCCGCACACACACCATGCGCAAGTGCGAGCGTGCGGTACGACTATCACTCGGACCTGAAGGAGGTCTCTAAAATGAGCCAGAAGAGTGTAAAGTTGCCGTGGCAGGCAGAAATAATGCACCGGCTTCTTGCGGTGGATTCGTCCGACTACCTGATGTCCTTGTACTTCATCTTTCTGAGGTACGTGGGCCAGCAGATGACCGCGGCCGATGTCGTCATCATGGTGGGTCGCGCCATCGACGAGTACGCGGGCGGAATGCCGCGCGGCGTTCAGGATCGTCTGTACGAACTCGCGCCTCGCTTCATTGAGG
>JBBTXB010000048.1:0-1954 GCA_038062475.1 Patescibacteria group bacterium | reverse complement strand
CGCGAGCGACACTGGTGTACGAACCTTCATCGCAAATATCGTATCGCAAAATTCAAAGACAAAAAAGTCGGGTGTGCGCTCGGCGCACACCCGACACAAAATCAAGATACAGAAATCACACCACTTCCACGGCGCGGCCGCCCCCGCCGTCGTAGGGAACCGCGAGATCCCCGGGGTCGTACCACCTGTGCACGCGCACCCCGGCATCGAACTCGTCAGCGCGCAAGGCGCCCTGGCCGAACCGCGTGCAGAGCCAAGTCCAGAAGCGACGGTCGAGCACCTTGTCGGTCTCGGCCTTGTGGGCGTGCCAGACGACCACATACTCCTCGAGGGAGAGAAGGTTCGTCGCCTGCGAGAGGTCGTTCCAGCTCGTCCGGAGCCGCGGGCAGTCCTCGGACACCTCGGCCCAGAACCAGTAGCCGGCCGAGGCGGGCTCCCAACCGACCTTGACGCGGTTGGCTTCGTCCTTGACCGTCCAGTGGCTATATTGGCCGACTGCGGCCATGAACCCCTCGTAGCTCATCCCAGCCGAGCTGGGACGGTAGAACAAGGACTGACCGAGCTTCCTTCGCCGAGCGAACTCGCGGTCCGAGACGCGGGGCAACGGAGGCGCGATCGCGAAGCCGAGGGTGCGGTACCACTGCTCGAACCACTCTCGCCGGTCTTTGGCGAAGTCGCGCTTCTTCGAATGCTCTTTCGCGCGCTCTCCGCTCATCGCGGCGGAGGTCGGCTCGCGGCCTTCGATGATCGCCTGCATTCTCGGAGAGATCACCTCGAACTCGAGCGACCCATCGAGCACGCGCCGCACCACCTCGTCCGCCTGCCTTCTCACTGCCAGTTCCTGCTCATCTGTAACAGTCCTTCTGTCCATGACGATGCCTCCTTGGTGTCTCGGTGACGCCGGAGCGTCGGGACACCGTTTGTGCTCTTTTCTATGATCCGCACCACGCGGACACAAGAAATGAGCAGGTCAAGGTACAACAGACAATTATTACACGTCTCAGGCTCTTTGTCAATCCTTTATGCCCGGGGTAAAATGTCCGTGTATGTACGATGTCATTACTGTCGGTTCGGCAACGCGCGACGTATTTCTGCGCTCGCGGGCGTTGCACCCGCACCCATCCAAAGACGCGCTCACCCAAGTTGAGGCGTGCTTTCCATTCGGAGCGAAGGTAGATATTGATGAAATCCTCTTTGAGACCGGCGGCGGCGCGGGCAACAACGCCGCCACATTTGCGCGGCTGGGAAAACTGCGAACGGCCGCGCTTGCGCGCGTTGGCGCCGACAGCGCCGGTCGCGATGTAGTGGAGGCGCTCCGGCGTGAACGAATCGCAACCCGCTTCATTCAAACGACCAAAGAAGAACCGACTGCCTATTCAACGATTCTGCTCTCGGAAGTCGGCGAACGAACCATCCTTGTCTATCGCGGCGCCTCGCGCACCATTGAATCGGCGCGGATTCCGTGGAAGTCGCTTTCCGCGCGCTGGTTTTATCTCTCTTCTCTCGGCGGAAATCTCCCCCTGCTTGCCAAACTGATTGCTCACGCGCGGAGGACGGGTGCGCAAATCGCCATGAATCCCGGGGGCGAGGAGCTTAAACGCGGTGCTGCAAAACTTCGCCCGCTCTTCCGCACACTCGATTGGTTAAACGTCAACCGCGAGGAGGCGGCGCGGCTTACGGGAGCGCCGTATGGAAACGTGCGTGCCGTCCTTAAAGCCCTTTCTGACTTTGCTCCCGCGTGCCTCATGACTGACGGACCGCGCGGCGCATACGCCGTGCTCCCGAAAAAAATCATTCATGCAAAAACGCTCGGGACGAAACCGCGAAACGTAACCGGAGCAGGAGACGCCTTTGGCTCCGCGTTCGTCGTTGGGCTCATCAAAAAAAACGATCCTGATTATGCGTTGCGGTTAGGTATCCTGAACGCCGATTCGGTCATTCGCGGCATGGGAGC
>JBBTXB010000047.1:2513-12698 GCA_038062475.1 Patescibacteria group bacterium | reverse complement strand
GTCGCATAGTGGCCGAGTGCGCACGCTTGGAAAGCGTGTATACCGCAAGGTATCGAGAGTTCGAATCTCTCCCCCTCCGCGTTGCGAAAAATGAATTGTCGGGAGAAAGCGTGTATACCGCAAGGTATCGCGAGTTCTCCCGCATACGGGACCCCGTTCGCGGGGGAATCTCGCCCCCTCCGCCCGGTGTCTAAGTTTGTTCCGCATATCCCATTCTCTCCCCCTCCGCTTGCAAGATTTAAACTGCCGGTGTATTCTTGAAATAGCGCGAACTGCATTCCCTCGCCGCGCGTTGCGCGGCTCGGGTGTGGGGGGGCAAAATGTGCGGCTCCGCCGCGCACACTCCAAACTGCCAAAGAACCCGAAAACAAATCGGCTCGAACCATATTTTGTCTGCCTCGCCAGCAGGCAGGTAAGGGCAAAAGAAATTTTTTCGTAAGGATTTTTGAAAACAGAAACTTGGGAAGATTTCAGTTTTCGTTTGATTTTTAGAGCTAATTTTGTTAACTTACACAAAGTTCTAAAAAGGAGGTCGAAAAACAATGAAATTTATTCTTACACGACACACCACAACGGATTGGAATTCAGGAGGTCGTATCCAAGGCCAGACTGATATTCCTTTAAATCAGCAGGGAAAAACTGAAGCTGAACAGTTGGCGAAATTGCTGTCTGGCCTTGGCATAAATCTCATCGTCAGTTCTGATCTCAAGCGAGCTAGCGAGACCGCGGAGATTGCTAACGCACTTCTCGCTGTTCCCTTACAGCTGGAGAAGAGATTGCGAGAGTGCTCCTTTGGAAAGGTTGAGGGACTCACCAAACAGCAAGCGATAGAACAGCATGGGTCTTCGATGGCGCCGAATTGGGAGGACCAACATCACACCTACGATTTCCGACCCTTCGGAGGCGAGCATCGAGACGGTGTTCTTGCGCGCCATATCGAAGTTTTAGGATCGCTTGCCAACGAGAAACCGAATGGCACGATACTTCTTGTTGGCCATGGTCGTGGATTATCCACTTTGCTTGCCGGTTTGGGACAGTTACCCGATCTCAAACGAGGCGAGTATCGAATCATCGAACATGACCCGCGCTAGCCATACACAGCTCCGTTCCCCGCGGAGCTGTCTTTTTTAAAAGAACATTTGTGCGTGCTCCGCACGCTCGAATTTGTATTCCGCCAAAGAAAAACTTGAAATTGTCAGTGTGCGCGGCGGAGCCGCACATTTTGCCCCCCCGTTCGTTCCGAGTCCCGATTGCGAAGCAATCGCGGACGAGGAAATTCCGTTCGAGCTATTTTTAAAATACACCGCCCGGTGTCTAAGTTTATTCCGTTCCGTTCACGGAGGCAGGAGGCCGCTCTGCGGCAGAAAGCGTGTATTCCGCCCGCCGAGCCAACCGCGCGCAAAATCAGTTCGGATTTTAACCAAAAGGTACCGCTCTGTACTAGAATTTTACCGACTCAGAAAACCCGGTTACGCCAAGGGCACGCACAGCGCCTTTTTCTTAATAGAATACCTCTAGTATGATGTAAGGGAGTCCCGTGTTCTTTCCAAATGAATCCCGCACCTTTGAGTCAAAGGTGCGGGATGAAGGGAGATAGTCCTGCGAAACGTGAAGCCGGTCTATTTGATGCACGAGAGTGGCATTGAGGAAACTTATGTAGCGGCTGCGGTTTCCAGTATTCGCGAAGTGCTCCGTCTTGCGAGGGTAAAGGCGCGAATCAAGGTTCACAACCTCGGCGTATTGCGCGCCGATGGTTGGCGCGTGGAAGACACCTTCGTTCCGTATTTGAGCGTTGATTGGTACATTGAGTGCGGTCGAAAGGCGAGCAAACGAAAGGGGGAGCTGAACGCATCGGCGATTCTCGCTGCTTTTCGAGCCGATCCGTTCCAGCGCGTGCGTCCGCACTATCGTGTACTCCTTCTTCGGGGCGGTTTGTATAGCCCCAAGTACGGCACGTTGGTCGGCCTCGGTCAGTCGACAGTTGGCGCCGTGATTTCGCTCGGCAGCTCGGGGGACGCAGCGCGAGATACGCTCGGCGAGGAATACATCAAAACCCTCGTGATGCACGAGCTTGGCCATTCATTCGGGCTGCTCCCCGACGATCGAAAGAAAAAGGTGATGAAGAAGTTGGGAAAACATTGCGCCAATACGTGCGTGATGCGGCAGGGGTCCGCGGTTTCCGGCGACTGGGAAACCGTGACGCGCGATCGCCTCGGCGGTCAGCCGTTCTGCGAGCAATGCCTCCACGATCTCCGCCAGTTCTTTCGATGATGTCGGCCAGTTCCCCAAGGACTGGTCTTATTTTTGTTCACATATACATTCCATTGACATGGTATGCCCCCTGTGATTAAGTTCTCGCAGGAGGAGACGATGCCGAACATGTTTGGGGGCGACCAGCTGGATCCCGACTATGCTCCTTGGGCAGAGGAGAGACCGAGCAAGCGCGAGCGAGCATTCAAAGCCGCGTGGCGGAGCCTAAGGCGAGAGGAGTCAAAGCTCGACCGCCAGATAGATGTCTTGGAACGGCAGCGAAAGGCGCTTGACAAGAAGTTCGCTACCCTGCAGAAGAGGTGTCCGCACAGCTGGCGTGATGTTAACATGCCGTACGGGATTCTTGGCCGCGAGTGCAGATTGTGCGGGGATAGAAAGCTGTTGTAGACAGGCGGGGACCGCCCGCGGTCATGCATGTCGAGTTGTGGCGCTAGGATTGCTAACCTAACGCCATTTTTAATTCTCCGTGTCTGTGTTTTATTTCACGAGCGGCGCCCCCAGTTCCGCTTTTGAATTTTCCATGAAAATCACAAAATTTGACCTGAGGCGCGTATTTGCTATGCTGTAAGCAATAACTGTATGCGCAAAATCGATCTCAAATCAGTGGTTTGGAAAGAAGGGAAATATTATGTTTCCCAGTGTTTGAATGTAGACGTGTCGAGTTTCGGTAAAACGAAAAAAGCAGCTCTCGATAATCTCCGCGAGGCGCTCGAATTGTATTTCGAGAACGCCAAGGTGCCAAAATTCACAGATGTCGAGCGTCCTGATGTGGCTTCCTTGACGCTTCGGCATGTCTAGACCAATCTCGATAAAACTGGTGCTTGGTGTCCTGCGAAAGAAGGGCTTCTTTTTCGTTTCGCAAAAAGGCAGCCACGCCAAGTTTCGCAAGGGCGATCTCATGGTGATTGTTCCGTTGCACGGAAAAGAGCTGCCCGCCGGAACATTCCGGTCCATTTTACGTCAATCAAAGCTTTCAGAGGATGATTTTTAGAATGGGAAAAGGCCATATTTTTATGCGATCACAATGGTTTCAAAAATTTGATCGCGTTTTTATAGAGAAAATGCGGAGATGGGGGATTCCTGCGCTTCGCGTTGCGCTCGGGGTCGTCTTCTTGTGGTTCGGGGCGCTTAAGGTGTTTGGCGTGAGTCCGGTGGTTGATCTTGTGCGGGAGACGTACTCATTTTTGCCCACGGATACCTTTGTAATGGTTCTCGGGGTCTGGGAGGCGCTTATCGGTTTGGGTCTCATTTTCAAAAAATGCCTCCGCTGTACGCTCGCGCTTTTGTGGCTCCAAATGCTGGGCACACTCGCGGCGCCCCTTTTTGCTCCGGCAATGTTTTTCTCCGGCGGAAATCCGTTCCTCCTCACCGTGGAGGGGGAGTTCGTGGTGAAAAATTTGGTGCTTGTTGCCGCCGGCCTCGTGATCGGCGGCCATGAGGTAAAAAAATAAAAAGTGTCATAGCGTTTAATGGCATGATGAACCTTGAGCGACAAGAAATATCGCGTGAAGAGGTTTTTAATGAGTTTGGTCGGGCAATCGATAAGGTCATGTACCGGATGCCGGATGGGAAACACGTAGATTTTTATCTACGCCGTGAAGGACATCCAGTTGTTGCGCTTGCATTGACCAAAGACAATCAAATCATTCTCGCAAAACAGTTTCGGCCGGGTCCGGCAACGGTCTTATGGGAAATGCCCGGGGGCGGTAAACATCCAGACGAAAGTCCGGAGGACGCACTTGCTCGCGAACTTCGCGAAGAGACCGGATACGTCGGGAAGGTTCATTTTGTGACCCGCTGCTGGGCCGATGCTTACAGCGATCGTCACCGGTACGTTTTCGTCGTAACCGAGTGTGAGAAAGTTAGCGAACTTATACCGGACGAGACAGAATTCATTGATGTAGTTACTGTATCGGTCCGTGATTTTCGAGAACTCCTGCGCAAAGGGTTGATGACAGATGTTGAGGCTGGTTATCTCGGTTTGGACCACCTTGGTTTGCTGTAACACCTCAAAAGCGCCGGGGCGTGAGAGTATGAAAGCGTTGAATTTAGGATATGCAACATGAAACAGGAAAAACATATACTTGTCCGATGCATCCGGAAGTTCAATCGCCGCGCCCCGGCATGTGTCCGGAGTGTGGGATGGCTTTAGTGAAATCCGAAATCCGAATATCGAAATCCGAAACTCGCACGGAATTTGATAAGCCCTCCTTCGCCAAGGCTTCGGTGGACAAGCACGCCGGACACAGTCTCAAGGCGTTTGTGCGGAAGTTTTGGGTGAGTTTCATTTTGACGATCCCCGTTGTCGCATATTCGGAATTGCCGGAGCGGTTTTTCGGTCTCCGCGCTCCGCAGTTCCTCGGCTCCGACTATTTATCGCTCGTGTTGAGTTCCGTGGTTTTTTTCTATTGCGGATGGATTTTTCTTGCGAGCGCGGTACGGGAACTCAAGGCGCGGCTCCCGGGGATGATGACGCTCATCGCCATCGCCATCACTGCGGCGTATCTCTACAGTATTTTTACGACGCTCGCCGGAGGCGAGAATCTTTTTTGGGAACTTACGACTCTTATCACCGTGATGCTCCTCGGCCACTGGATGGAGATGAAATCCGTCCAGAGCGCGCAAGGAGCGCTCAAGGAACTCTCCAAGCTTCTGCCGGATGTGGCTGAAGTCGTCCGAGGTGATGCGACGGTGACGGTACCCCTCGCCGAGCTCAAGGCGGACGATATCGTCCTCGTGCGCCCTGGCGGCAAAGTCCCCGCCGACGGCGTTGTGCTTCACGGCAGATCGGAAGTGAATGAGGCGATTGTCACCGGAGAATCCAAGCCGGTGCAGAAGAATCCGGGGAGTGAAGTGATCGCGGGGACGGGCAACGGCGATGGCGCGCTTAAAATAAAAGTGACGAAGATCGGTGAGAAAACGTTCCTCGCCGGCATCATGCGGCTCGTTGCCGAAGCGCAGGCATCCAAATCGCGGCTGCAGATGCTCTCCGACGCGGCCGCATATTATTTGACGCTCATCGCCATCGCGGCCGGTACCGTAACGTTCGTTGCGTGGATTGCCGTAGGCGGAGGCGTAGCATTTGCAGTAGAGCGCTTTGTCGCCGTTTTAGTCATTACCTGCCCGCATGCGCTGGGACTCGCCATCCCGCTCGTCGCTTCCATCTCCACGACCATGGCTGCACGAAACGGCCTCCTCGTGCGCGAGCGGCGGGCGCTCGAAGCCGCACGCAATATTGACGTGGTGCTTTTCGACAAAACCGGAACGCTCACGAAAGGGGAGTATGCGGTAGAGAAAGTGGTTCGGAACGCCACTTCCGGGAGTAGCGAGGACGATGTTTTGCGGTTCGCCGCTTCCGTTGACGCTCATTCGGAGCACTTTGTCGCGAGAGCGATCGTTGCTGCGGCGCGCGAGCGAGGCGTTGCAATGGAGGAGACAACTGATTTTGCGCGCGTTCCGGGCAAGGGCGCCAAAGGAGCGGTAGCTGGCGCGGTGGTGCACGTGGGCGGTGAAGCGATTTTGGGGGAAGCGGGAGCACGCCTCCCTGATGAGATGAAGACAGAACTCGATGCGCTCGCGAAGCGGGGCAGGACGATTATTTTTGTCGCCGCTCGCGGCGAGGTTACAGGAGCGATTGCGCTTGCAGACATCATCCGTGAGGAATCGCGCGCGGCAATTCTCCGACTCAAGGCCATGGGGGTGAAGGTGGCGATGGTGACCGGCGACTCCGAAGATGTCGCGCGCTGGGTTGCGGAAGATCTCGGAATTGACGAATACTTTGCCCGCGTTCTTCCCGACGAAAAAGCTGGTAAGGTAAAGGCGCTCCAAGAGAAGGGGCTTCGCGTGGCCATGGTCGGGGACGGGGTCAATGACGCTCCGGCGCTTACGCAGGCGGATCTCGGTATCGCGATCGGCGCAGGGACAAATGTGGCCATTGAGTCCGCCGGCATTATTCTTGTAAAAAACGACCCGCGAGACATCCCGAAAATTATCCGTCTTTCGCGGCTCACCTATTCAAAAATGCTTCAGAACCTGTTCTGGGCCACCGGCTATAACGTGGTCGCGCTTCCGCTCGCCGCCGGGGTTCTGGCGTCACAGGGAATCATCCTGCAGCCGGCTCTTTCCGCGCTTTTCATGTCCGTTTCCACCGTCGTTGTCGCCATAAATGCTTTACTCCTGCGCAACAAAAAACTTGAAGCATAAAGTGCGCAACACGTAACATCTAGCACAAAGCGTGGAACGCATTCCTTGAATGAATGTTATGTGTTTCATGCTCCATGCTTTATGAATTATGACTCCCGTTGAACAAGTAAAATCTCGCCTAGACATTGCCGAGGTTATCGGCGAATATCTGCAGCTTCGGCAGGCGGGGACGAGCATGCGCGGTCTTTGTCCGTTTCATCAGGAGCAGACTCCGTCTTTTTTTGTTTCGCGCGAGAAACAGGTGTGGCACTGTTTCGGCTGCGGCGAGGGTGGGGACATGGTGAGCTTCGTAATGAAATTGGAGGGGATGGATTTTCCCGAGGCGTTGAAGCATCTCGCGCAGAAGGCGGGCATTCAATTGCCGACATATGAACCGAAAAAAGAAAGCGATCGCAGCCGCGTTTTATCCGTCTTGGAAGAAGCGACAAGGTTTTTCGAATCACAATTGCGGGAGTCGCCTGCCGCGGAAGTTGCGCGGGAATATTTAAAGAGTCGCCAGCTTGACGATTCGACAATCGAAGAATTCCGCCTCGGTTTCGCCCCTGCCGAATGGGACAGTCTGCGAAATCACCTTTTGAAAAAAGGCCATGCGGAGCGGGACTGCATCGCCGCAGGCCTTCTTGTTCCACGCAGCGGGAAAAGCGGTTCTTATGATCGCTTCCGCGGCCGCATCATATTTCCTGTAAATGATGAAAGCGGAAGGGTGATCGGTTTTAGCGGCCGACTTTTACCAGGTGCGGAGGCCGATCCACAGGCGGGAGGAAAATACATCAATACTCCTCAAACGTCCGTTTATAACAAGAGCGAGGTGCTCTATGGTCTGGATCGCGCCAAGATGGAAATTCGACGCCAGGATGCAGCGATAGTTGTGGAGGGAAATATGGATGTAATATCTTCGCATCGGATCGGTGTGGCTAATGTCGTTGCGGTATCTGGTACTGCATTTGTAAATAAGTCGTCTGAAGAAATACCGTGGCGTTTTCAACTGCAGAGAATTAAACGTTTTACTCAGAACGTCCTCCTTGCGTTTGACGCTGACCTGGCCGGAGAGTCTGCGGCCAAACGAGGGATAGAGATAGCACGGAATGAAAAGATGAACGTAAGTGTTTTTCGGATTCCTGAAGGTGCTGGGAAGGACCCCGATGATTGTATTCGGAAGGACCCGGAACTGTGGCGGCTGGCGATAGCGGCGGCACGGCCGATTGAGGAGTTTTATTTCGACCATTATTTTCCCAATGGCGGTGCTGGTTTCACAGATTCCCAGCGCGCGGATGCCATACGAGCGTTCCTTCAAGAACTTGAAAAGACTTCAGATCAACTTCAGCGTGCGCAATGGGTTCATCGACTCTCGGAGTTTTTTGGGATACGCGAAGATTTTCTCTACGATGCTTTGCGCGGATTGGATAAACGAGGCAAACAACCGACGTCAAACCAAGCACAGCGACCGCTGGCGCAAAAGACGCGCGGGGAACGGCTTGCCGAGCGGACTCTCGCTGCGCTTCTTACGGCGCCACCATCTGAAGCACTGGCGTTTGCGGAACGGGTGACGCCTGAAATGATGGAACCCCAGGTACTCCGGACGCTCTATGTTGAACTTGTTTCGCTCTCTGCCGAACAAGGGATGGTAGATGACAAAACGGCCGCCACCGTTTATCATATGTTGCGGAAGCGAATCACTGATCGCCACGGCGAGCTTTTGGCAAGTCGGCTTACGGCTCTCACCATGCTGGGCGAGCGTGACTTTAAGGATCTGCCCCAAGGAGAGATGCGAAAAGAGTTTGTGGCGCTTGCTCGCGAACTTAGGCGGGAATGGGCGGAACGGGAGCGCGAACGCATGGAGCGCGAGATGCGGACGGCGGAAGCGAAGGGCGATCAAGCGCAGATGGAGTCGCTCACAACACAGTTTCAAGAATTGCTTCACATTCGACGAGAAATGTAAAAATGTAGGCGGGTATGGCGAAAGCAAAAAAGACGCATAAAAAATTGAAAAAGACGGCTCTGCGGAAGCCGACGAAGCTCGCGCGCGCGCGGAAACCGGCTTTGAAGAAGGAGAAAAAGCGCAAGTACCCCTCAGGGCACAAGTACCCCTCAGGGCACAAGTACCCCTCAGGGCACAAGTACCCCTCAGGGCACAAAGCCGCGGCGCCGGTAAAGGCGGCAAAGGCGCTCCCGCCGGCCGAAGGGCTGCAGAATATGCTGTTTCGGAAGGGGAGGGAGCGCGGATTCGTAACGGAGAACGAGATTTTACAGGTCTTCCCCGAGCTGGAGGATTACCTGCCTGCTTACGAGCAATTTCTTGATCGCCTGGAGAGCGCGGGAAGCAATGCCATAGAGAGCAAGGAAGGACTTCTCGGCCGGAGGGAGCCGGTGGAAGAGGGAAAGCCGGTGAAAGCGGGAAAGTCAGTGAAGGTCGCAAAGGCTCGGAAGCCGAAGAGCGCGTTGGATGTCGTATCCGATCTCTCGGCGGATTCCATCCAAATGTATCTCCGGGAAATTGGGAAAATTCCCCTCCTTACGGCCGCGGAAGAAGTCACGCTTGCGAAGCGCAAAGACATGGGCGATAAGGAAGCCGAGCAGCGTTTGATTGAGGCGAACTTGCGGTTGGTTGTCTCCATCGCAAAGAAATTTGTCGGCAAAAATCTGCACCTTTTGGACCTGATCCAGGAAGGAAATGTTGGGCTGTTTCGCGCAGTGAAGAAATTTGAACATAAAAGGGGATACAAGTTTTCTACCTATGCGACTTGGTGGATTCGCCAAGCGGTAACTCGCGCGATCGCTGACCAGTCGCGCACGATTCGCATTCCTGTGCACATGGTGGAGACGATCAACCGCTTTCAGACGGTTGAACGGCAACTGCTCCAAGATCTCGGTCGGGATGCGCTCCCTGAAGAAATCGCGGCTGAAATGGGGGAGACTCTGGAAAAGGTCCGGCACCTCATCCAGATTTCACAGGACACGGTATCGCTCGAAACCTCCGTCGGGGAAGACGACGAGGATTCCACACTGGAAGACTTTGTGGAGGATGTGCGGAGCGTGAGCCCCGATCGCGCCGCCGGATTGCAGCTCCTGCGCGATTATGTGCGGGAGGTTATCGTTGATCTTTCCCCTCGTGAACAGAAGATTTTGGAGATGCGTTTTGGACTGACCGACGGCGTTACGCATACGTTGGAAGAAGTCGGAAAGGAGTTTGACGTGACTCGTGAGCGTATCCGTCAGATTGAGGCCAAGGCCATAGAACGCATCAGGGGGCACGGTGCGATTGGCAAATTGCGGGATTATTAGTACTTTGCAGTCTTGAGGTTTTGTAAGCTCCGCTCTGGGGCAGCTCTCCACCAGCTGGCGGAGGTAGAGCAATCTTCGTCGATGTATAATGTTTATGTAATTTACAACAAGAAATACGGGAAGGTTTATATTGGTCAGACCAGAAACTTGGAAGAACGGCTAAACTTACATCAAGAGAAGCAATTTGTTCATAGCTACACTTCTCGATTTGATGGTGAATGGGTATTAATTTATACTGAGCACGTTTTAACTCGTAAGGATGCTCTAATAAGGGAAAAGCAGCTGAAAAGTTATCAAGGCCGACAGTTTGTCAGAAAATATATTCCGAAGTGATGTTCAAAATTTTCTAAGTCGAGCTCTGGGGTAGCTCAGCGGTAGAGCAGTTGGCTGTTAACCAATTGGTCGTGGGTTCGATCCCCACCCCCAGAG
>JBBTXB010000047.1:0-2413 GCA_038062475.1 Patescibacteria group bacterium | reverse complement strand
CAATTGGTCGTGGGCCGCAGGTTCGCCGTGGCGAATTCGATCCCCACCCCCAGAGCTTTGCTTCAAAGTTTCCGAGCGGTAGAGTCCGCCTCGGGCGGATTAACTAATACAAAAAATCCCGCCTTGTTTCCAGGGCGGGATTTGGCTATTCAGCAGCGGGAATACCGAGTAGCGCTTCGTACGCTACACACCTTTCCGTGAGACTCTCTCTTAGGTATGCGCCGCGCGTACGATCCTGCAGCGGTAAGCGCTCGATGAGCAGTTCGGCAAGCGGAACGTAGTGCGCTCGCGTTTCCACGATCTGCTTTCGTTGCTTCGCCTCATCGCACTTTCCGAGCGAACGAAGGTTGTGGAGACGGTCGCAGAGTTTCACGACGAGCACTTCCCACGAACCGTGCTCTCGGAGCCTTTCGAGGTAGCCATCCTTCGGCTTCTTGGTGAGCAGCCGGAGCCAGAGCGCCACATCGCGGCCGAAGTTCAGCGCGAGGCGTCGTTCGGAAAGAATCCACGCATCCTCAAGGACGTCGTGGAGGAGCGCAGTCGCGACGATTCGCCAGTCGTTCCGGAGTTCCAGTTCATCAATGATGATTTCCGCCACCGCTCGCGGATGTTCAAAATACCGCTCGCCGCTATCGCGCTTCTGCCCCCGATGGCCGTACTTGGCGAGCTCGTACGCAGCCAAGACGTTCTCAAGTTCGTCTGCGAGCATGTACGGAGCGAGTTTTGCAAGGAACCGTTCTCGTCCCGTCGCCACAGTCTCTGAAGACATTGCGTACCTCCAGTCGTTCCAGGAGGTGAAAATGTACACCGCGCAGTCTCAAAAATCAACACCGCGCTCTTGCAATCGTTTGGCTCCGCGTATGTTTTTCGGTACGATATAATATATGGCGTCAAATGAACGGCTTACCCTTCTCTTTCGCGCGCTCGGCGACCCCGGTCGGTACCGTCTCGTAAAATTTCTCGCGCGGCGCGAGCAGGTGTGCGTCTCCGACGTCGCCCGATCGCTCGGAGTATCTGTTCCGGTTGCCTCGCAGCAATTGCGAGTTCTGTTCGTGAACGGTCTTGTGAAGAGGGAACGAAGGGGACAAAAGGCATACTACGGACTCATCCGAACCAATGCGACTCTGAAGGCGCTTGCGAAGATGATGTTGTGAGATCTCTGCGAAACTCCATTCCTACTGCAAGTTCCGAATTTCGGCTGTCATCCCTTCGGGAGATCACCCGTAGGGTGACAAAATCGCATAAGCTCCTCCGCTTATAATTTCGAGCGCAGAATCTCGTGCCGACCGAAGGTCGAGCATGAGTGAGGCGCGAAGAAATTTCAAGCTCTGCTTCTACTGCGTATAAACATCGTCGCTTCTGCGTTTTTTCGCTTCGAAATTCCGAACTTTCGTAACGGAAGCGAGTTTTGCAGAGATCTCTTATGACAGCGAGTGAACTTCAGCGGCTCATACTTCGTTGGTATCGGCGCAACGGTCGGCGTGAGCTTCCGTGGAGGAAGACGCTTGAGCCATACAAGATCCTCGTTTCGGAGATCATGCTCCAGCAGACACAGGTGCCGCGTGTTCTGGAGAAGTATCAGCAGTTTTTGCGCGTATTTCCCACCATCGCGAAGCTTGCCAATGCTTCGCCCCGCGCAGTTTTGGAAACGTGGCAAGGGCTCGGTTACAATCGCCGCGCATTGTTTCTCCAGCGCGCCGCGCAAAAAATCCAGTCGGAATTTCACGGCGCATTTCCGCGGGACCCCGCCATGCTTGAGACGCTTCCGGGGGTGGGGAAGTACACGGCGCGAGCTGTTTCGGTTTTTGCATGGAACCGGCCGGAGGCGTTTATTGAAACGAACATTCGGCGCGTTTTCATCCACTTTTTCTTCCCTCGGAAGAAAAAAGTTTCCGATGGCGATCTCCTCCCGCTTATAGAAAAAGCTCTGTGGCGGAAGAATCCGCGGCGTTGGTACTGGGCGCTTATGGATTACGGCGCGCTCGCGCTTAAAGGCCTTCCGAATCCGAACAGAAAGAGCGCGCACTATGCGCGCCAGTCGCCATTCCTCGGTTCTCGGCGGTATGCCCGCGCTAAAGCGTTGGAATTCCTGCTTGAGAGGCGACGGGGCGCGCGGATGCAAGAATTCGTGATGCGTTTCCGCATTGATCCATTCCTGCAGAATTACGAGAAAGAAGATGCGCTCGCGGGTATTTTGTCAGAACTTGCGGCAGAAGGATTTATTAAGAAGCGCGGCGATCGTTTTCGAATATGAATCCCGTTAGAAACCGCGGTCGCAGCGTAACTTTCATGCAGATTCAAAATGAATCCGATTGTTCAAATTCATACTATAAGCACTGGGAGCGGATTTGACCGCGCCCTGCCTCTAACGGGATGATCCCGTTAGAAACCGCGGTCGCACTCTATGCAGACA
>JBBTXB010000046.1:8693-10530 GCA_038062475.1 Patescibacteria group bacterium | reverse complement strand
CTTGTCGCGGGGTTCAATACCCAGCGAGAAGGTGGGGGGATTTTATTCTTCGAGCAGAGTTCGCCTCGGGCGAAAGAAGTAAGCCAAAATGCATATTCTCGACAAGCTCGAATAATACATTTTGTTCATTTTTCTACGGTCTCACATCACATTCACGAACGATAATACCGCGCGGCAGATTCGGGAGCCACGGGGTTCACAATCACACCGGATCCGATTTCCACACCGGCCCACACGCTTCCGCGCGGCGTAATTTTCATATAGAGATGCTGATCTTTATCTTTCACTACTTGATGGAAATAATAATTGTACGAAAGCCCCAGTTCACCGATGCGCCGGAGAGTCTTTCGCAAAAGGCGAGCCCATGAGTTCCGCTCACGCGCAGTCAAATCCGTGATGTTGTCAATGTGGCGCAATGGCAGAATCCATACTTCATAATTATGCATGGAGGCATACGGCGTAAAGGCGACAACGCCGCCATCTCGGTACACAAACCGAGGGCCGCGGATCTCAATCTTCAGCACGTCGCAGTACACGCACGAACCGAAGCGGCGCCGGTATTCTTGGGTTTTCTGTGACTTATCGGCGAGCTGCGGCGGAATCAAGGCCGTGGCAAAAATCTGCGAATGGGAGTGCTGGAGCGATGCGCCGGCTCGACCGCCGCTATTTTTAAAAATAAGAATGTATTCTATGCCGGAAATCCGCGTTACGGAGACGGTCCGTTCTGCATAGACACGCAGGAGCTGCGCAATATGCCGCTCCCCCAACTCTTCGAGCTGCTTCTGCGGATCAGGAGTCTCAATGACTACCTCCTGCACTCCGTACGCGCGCCTGTTCGTGCGTGCGACTGCCGGATACTTATTCGGCACAACCGCAATCTGCCACCGCTTCCGAGAAGGAACGGCGAGCACGATGTCTTTCCGCCGATTGACCGCCGACGGACACAGTACGCACGCCACCAACCGCGCAGGAGGGATCGGTCCGCCTCGGGCGGATTGCGGCCGCCGCACGCGCTGGGGCGCGATAATGGCGTATTTCTCTTGTATGTAATCGCGGCGGATCTCGGAGCGCGAAGGGGCGGATCTGCGCTCAAGAAGAATCCGGCGCAATTCTTTCGGTCCGTAGACGAAGTTCATAAGACCTCTTGCGGAATAATTTTTCGTTACGAAAATGATAAATTACGAGCGAAAATTTTGCAGGGCGAGGAAAGCGTATTGGTCAAAATACGCCGACGAGTCCTGAAAAATTTGCAGCCGGAATTTATCATTTGCAGTAGAAAAGGTTGTTTCGCAAGAGGTCTATACACGCGGTATCGCTCCGTTCGTGGAATGACTCCGGCGATACAAAAGATTCTGCACGCAACAATAGGCCAAAGCTACGGCATCAGCCGCATCGTCCGGCTCCGGCGGTCCGGCAAGGTTAAAAAGAAGGGCTATCATTTTTTGCACCTCGCGCTTGCCCGCATTCCCATAACTGGTAACCGCCTGTTTCACCTCCGGCGGAGTGAATTCTACTACTGGAACCTTACTCTCCTGCGCCACAAGCATGGCCACGCCCCGCGCCTCCGAAACCACCATCGCCGTCTTTACATTTTTTGAAAAAAAAAGCTTTTCAATGGCTATGTGGTCCGGCTTGTGGCGCCCGATGAGCATTCGCAGTTCCGCGCCAATCCGCTCCAAACGCATACCTTGGCTGTAAGCATTGCTCGTCCCAATACAGCCGTATTCAATAAGAACCGGCTTACCCTTTTCATGGAGAACAACACCGTAACCCGTGGATGCGAGCCCCGGGTCAATGCCGAAAATTTTCATATATGAGACTGTAGAAAAACATTTTT
>JBBTXB010000046.1:0-8593 GCA_038062475.1 Patescibacteria group bacterium | reverse complement strand
ATTCCCTGAGCTTGTCGAAGGGATGCGCAGATGCGCAATGGCAGGCCTTTTCGCCCGAGGCGAACTCCGCTCAGGCAATAATATTTTTATGGTCTTTTTTCTACGATCTCATTTCAGTGTAACACAAAAGGCGGGGCGTCCCCCCACCTTTTGGCCGTACTTCTGTTAGTTACCCGCGGTAACCGGTTCCGGCCGGAATCAGACGGCCGATGATCACATTCTCTTTGAGACCCTCGAGCCGGTCAATCTTCCCCGTCACCGCGGCATTGATGAGCACGCGGGCTGTTTCTTGGAACGAAGCGGCCGAGAGGAAGGACTGCGTGGAGAGCGAGATGCGAGAAATGCCCATGAAGAGTTCCTTGCCCGTCCCTTCATTCCGCTTGTCCGTACGCGCCCGCTCATTTTCTTCTTCAAACTCTGCCCGTTCCACGATCTCGCCCGGGAGCAGATTCGTATCGCCGGCGTCGGCGACCAGCACGCGAGAGAACATCTGCTTTAACATGATTTCGATGTGCTTATCGTTCAATTTTTGTCCGGCGAGCGCGTAAATTGCCTGCACGCAGCGAAGGACGTACTTCTGCACCGCTTCTTTCCCTTTCAAGGCATAGAGTTCATGGAGATCCACGTCTCCCTCGGTGAGCTGATCCCCCGCCGTCACCTCGGCATCATTTTTGACCCACAACACATAGCCCGGCGGAATGACATATTCTTTCACCTGCGGGGACTCAAATACGAGAATGATATCCTTCTTGCCCAGCCGCACCGTTCCGTCGTGTTCGGCGGCGACTTGCGTGCCGTCTTTCCGAGTCACCAGTGCCTGGGAAGCCGCGACGCTCGCGCCATCCGCGACTGCCGCGGTGTCCCCGCGAGAGAGGAGGTATCGCTTCTCCTCCGCGCCGGAGTAATGAATGCGGACGACTCTTTGGCTCGCGGCGGCGGCAATGACGCGCTTGCCTCCGTCCTCATCTACAATCTTGCGCTCGACATCTTCAATCGTAACCCGACCGGCGACATCTGTCGTAACCGCTCGGCGCTTCGGCGCGCGCGCTTCAAAAAGCTCCTCAACACGCGGCAGGCCCTGCGTAATGTCAACACCCGCGACGCCTCCGGTGTGAAAGGTGCGCATGGTGAGCTGTGTCCCCGGTTCTCCAATGGATTGCGCCGCGATGATACCCACCGCGACTCCGAGCTGAACCGGCTTGTTGGTCGCCAAGTCATAGCCATAACAGCGTACGCACACCCCTTTCCGCAAACGGCAGGAGAGTACGGAACGCATGCGCGCTTCCGCGATAGTGTGTGCCGTGAGCTTCCGAGCAACTACCGACGTCACATATTCGGAAGCGGCTACTAAGGATTTTTTCGTTTTTGCGTCAATGATCGGCGCCATCGTCATTCGCCCGGTCACGCGCGCAACGAGCGACTCCCCGAGCTCTTGTTCCTCGGCGGCAGTAAAGAGGACGCCCTCTTCGTCCCCGCAGTCTTCGCTCCGAATCACCACATCCTGCGCCACGTCCACCAATCGCCGCGTGAGATACCCGGCGTTCGCGGTTCGGAGAGCTGTGTCCGCGAGACCTTTCCGCGTACCGTGAGTTGAAATGAAATACTCCAAGACATCAAAACCTTCTTTAAAGCTCTTCTTTACAGGCAATTCAATGATGTCTCCCGCAGGGTTGGACACAAGGCCTTTCATTCCCACCATCTGGGTGAGCTGCCCCCAGGATCCTCGCGCACCCGACTCAATCATACTGAAAACCGAAGACGCGGGGTTCAGGGATTCGCGCGAGAGCTTCGTCACCCGATCCTTCACTTCCATCCACACTTCAATAATCTTCGTGTGGCGTTCTGCGGCAGTCAAAAGTCCGTCGGCATACTGCTCTTCAATCTCATTGATCCGCCTGTCACCGTCGGCGACCATTTCGGCTTTCTGCGGGAGTTCGGGCAGATCATCAATCCCCCACGAATAGCCGGAACGAGTGATCGCCTCAAAACCGGTGTTCTTAATGTCATCCAGGAGCTTTGCTGTCCGGGGAAACCCATACTCCTCCAAACACAATCGCACCACCTCGCCGAGGCGCTTCACATCAAATATTTCGTTCATGAACGGGAATCCTTCGGGAAAAATGCGGTGAAGGAGAACCCTGCCAACGGTCGTTTCAATGACAGGCGCTCCCGCTTTCAACCGAACGCGCATTTTCTCACGCAGAGACAGTTTCTGCGTTTCGTAGGCGTAGATGGCGGATGCGGGGTCCGGAAATGCGGGAACAGTGCCATTCTTACTTTTCGGCTCCTGCAGGACTGTCATGTAATAGCAACCCCAGGCGATGTCCTTGTCGGGAGTCGCAACCGGAGAACCGGTTGCCGGCTTCAGCAAGTTTTGCGAGGCGAGCATCATTGTCTCCGCTTCTTTTTTCGCCTCTTCGGTCAAGGGGACATGCACGGCCATTTGGTCACCATCAAAGTCCGCATTGAACGCTCGACACACCATGGGGTGAATTTGGATTGCCTTTCCTTCAATCAAAATCGGCTGGAAGGCCTGAATACCGAGCCGGTGGAGCGTTGGCGCGCGGTTCAGGAGCACGTGAGCCCCGCGCGTCACTTCTTCAAGCGCATCCCACACCTCGGGACGATCTGACTCAATAAACCTATTCGCACTCCGAATGTTGTGCACGAGACCGGCGGCAATGAGTTTTGAAATCACGTGCGGCTTAAAGAGCTCCAACGCCATACGCTTCGGCAAACCGCACTGGTGCAGCTTCAACGAGGGGCCAACCACGATGACGCTGCGGCCGGAGTAATCAATGCGTTTTCCGAGCAAGTTCTGACGGAACCGACCCTGTTTTCCCTTCAGCGTGTCGGCGAGCGATTTCAACTGACGCTTTCTGCCGGCGGCAGTCACCGCCGTTTTTGTCTGCCGGGCGCTGTTGTCAATCAGGGCGTCAACCGCTTCCTGAAGCATCCGTTTTTCGTTGCGAACGATCACCGCCGGAGCATTCAGTTCCGTGAGTCGCTTCAAACGATTGTTACGATTGATGACGCGGCGATAAAGATCGTTGACATCAGAAGTCGCAAAACGGCCGCCATCCAACGGCACCATCGGACGCAGGTCCGGCGGGATGATGGGGATATTTACCAAAACCATCCATTCGGGCCGCAGACTATTTTTTGCAAAACTGCGAAAGAGCTTCAACCGTCGCGTGAGCTTCTCCACTCGCGGGCCGGAGGCGTTCACGAAATCCGCCTCCAACTCCTTCATTGTCTTCTCCAAATTAATGCCGGCAAGGAGCGCCCGAATAGCCTCGGCCCCGATGCTTGCGTCAAAGATGTGGCCGTACTTCAATGACCATTCGTGATAGAGGTATTCTGGAATGATTTTCTTCGGAGCAAGTTCCCGGAGTTCTCGTTCCGTAGTCGTGAAATCTTCATCCAGTTCACGCAATTTCCGTTCCTTGATTTCCAGCTGACGCTGCGTGTCGGAGGCGGAGGCATTCTCCCCGAGGGCGGCGACGGCCCGCACGTACTCCGCTTCAATAGCTTTGCGCTTCGCCCGCTCTTCGGCGTGGAGCGATTCAAGCGCCCCCTTGCGGAGCGGTTCATCAACGCGGGTAACAATGTATTCGGCAAAGTAAATGACTTTCTCCAAATTCTGGATGGAGATGTCCAGCGCCAATCCGATCTTTGAAGGCACGCTCCGCAAAAACCAAATGTGCGACACCGGCGCTGAAAGCTCCACGTGTCCCATCCGTTCCCGACGGACGAGCGAGTGCGTCACTTCAACGCCGCACTTGTCGCAGATGATTCCCTTGTATCTGATTTTCTTGTATTTTCCGCAATAGCATTCCCAGTCTTTTGTCGGGCCAAAAATACGTTCGTCAAAAAGGCCGTCTTTTTCCGGCTTTTGGGTGCGGTAATTGATCGTCTCCGGCTTGGACACTTCACCGTACGACCATGCGCGAATCACATCCGGAGACGCAAGGCGCAGCCGAATGCTGTCAAAGTCGGCAATGGCCATGGATTGAGAGTGCGGTGCGGGGGGCATAAAAATTGTTATGGTTTCTTTCTTGCCAGCTTCTCGCCGTCGGTTTCTTCATCGCTAACCTTTTTCCCTTTCTTCAAAAGCTCAACGTCAAGGACTAGGCCCTTTAATTCGCGCACAAGAACATTGAAGGACTCCGGCACGTTCAATTTCTTAATTGACTCTCCTTTTATAATCGCTTCGTACGCTTTTGAACGGCCAGGCACATCATCCGACTTAATCGTCAAAATTTCCTGAAGCATATGAGCCGCTCCATACGCTTCAAGCGCCCAGACTTCCATTTCGCCGAACCGCTGACCGCCGAATTGCGCCTTGCCGCCGAGCGGTTGCTGCGTAATCAGCGAGTACGGGCCGATCGAACGCTGGTGGATTTTATCCTCCACCATGTGGTTCAACTTCATCATATAGACGTAACCAACCGTAACCTGATGATCGAACGCATTCCCTGTTCTTCCGTCATAGAGCGTCACCTGCCCGGATTCGTGGAACCCGGCGCGACGCAATTCCGATTTGATTTCCTCTTCGGCGGCGCCCGAAAGCACGGGAGTGGCAACGCGGTATCCGAGAGCATTGACCGCGAGCCCAAAGTGGGTTTCCAAAATTTGCCCTAAGTTCATACGGGAAACAACGCCCAGCGGCGAAAGAATGACATCAACCGGCGTACCGTCCGGAAGGAACGGCAAATCTTCCACGGGTACGACTTTAGAGACCACGCCTTTGTTCCCGTGGCGGCCGGCAAGCTTGTCTCCAACCTGAATCTTCCGAAGGTCCGCGACCGACACCTGTATCATCTGAATGACGCCCGGCGACAGCTTGTCTCCAGCCTCGCGAGAGAAGACTTTGATGTCCACCACTTTTCCATGTTCGCCCTGCTCAAGGGAGAGCGAAGAATCTCGGACATCCCGCGCCTTATCGCCGAAGATGGCGCGCAAGAGGCGCTCCTCGGGCGTAAGTTCCGTTTCGCCTTTGGGTGTAATTTTTCCAACCAAAATGTCTCCGGAAGAAACTTGGGCGCCGATGCGAATGACACCCGACGCATCCAAATTCTTTAATTTTTCTTCGGAGACGTTCGGAATGTCCGAAGTGACCACTTCCGGACCAAGTTTCGTGTCCCGCACTTCAACCTGATAGTGTTCAATGTGAATGGAGGTGAAACGATCGTCATGAACAAGCCGCTCCGAAAGAATGATGGCATCCTCGTAATTGTAGCCGTCCCAGGAGAGAAAGGAGACGAGAAGGTTCTGACCAAGGGCGAGTTCACCGTCGGCGGTTGAAGGACCGTCGGCGAGCACATCGCCAGTCTTCACTCGGTCGCCCACATTGACAATCGAGTGCTGGTTCAAGCACGTGGAGGCATTGGAGCGAACAAACTTATTGAGCTGATATCGGCGGACGGATCCGTCCTCGTCGCTTCTGACTTCCAAGAGGTCTCCCTGGACGGCGACGACCACTCCGTCAAACTCGGCAACCGCCAAGTGGCCGGAATCCCGGGCGGCGCGCGCCTCCGTGCCGGTGCCAATAATCGGAGCGTCCGGCCGCACGCACGGAACCGCTTGCCGTTGCATGTTCGTACCCATGAGCGCGCGGGCTCCGTCGTCATGCTCGAGAAATGGAATCAACGATGTGGAAATAGAAACGATCTGTTTGGACGAAACGTCCATGTATTCAACTTTGGAAATGTGCTCCGCCGCCGGTTCGCCGAATTTCCGCACTGCGACGCGCTCCGTCAAAAAATAGCCGTCTTTGTCAATCGGCGTCGTGGCAGCGGTAGTAATCGCCTTCTCTTCTTGGAAGGCGTTCAGATACTCAATCTCGGAAGTGACGCGCGGCCGCCCGCCCTTGTCTTGAACGACCTTCCGATACGGCGTTTCCATGAACCCGAATTCATTCACGCGCGCATATGAGGCGAGGTGACCGACCAAGCCGATGTTCGGACCTTCGGGAGAGGCGATCGGACAGATGCGACCATAGTGCGTGGGGTGCACATCGCGAACATCAAAGCCGGCGCGCTCCCGAGAGAGGCCCCCGGGACCCATCGCCGAAAGACGCCGCTTGTGTTCCAGCTCCGCGAGCGGGTTCGTCTGATCCATGAACTGCGAAAGCTGGGAGGACATGAAGAACTCGCGCACAGAACCGATCACGGGACGAGCGTTCACTAGTTTCGCCGGCGTGATCGTCGTCACGTCCAGCGTGGACATACGATCTTTAATAATGCGCTCCATGCGAGCAAGGCCGACGCGGAATCGGTTCTGTACGAGCTCGCCGACCGCTCGGACTCTCCGGTTTCCCAAATGATCGACATCGTCAGGATCTTCCTGCGTCACATTCAAACGGATGAGCTCCCGCAAAACAGTAACCAAATCTTCCTTCTGAAGAATTCTTCGCTCCGAGTTCTCCAATTCCTCGGGTTTACAGGGAAGCCCGAAACGCTGACAAAACTTGTATCGGCCGACTTTCCCTAAATCGTAGCGATCAAAATTAAAAAACATCGCGTGGATGAGCGACCGCGCATTGTCCGTCGTCGCGAGCTCTCCCGGCCGGATGCGCCGGTACACTTCAACCAGTCCCTCGTCCACGTTCTTCGCCTCATCGCGCGCAATGGTCGCCTCAATGAACCGGGTGACCGGAGACGTATCCACATCAGCGAATTGGGCAGTGATTTCTTCGTCAGTGCCGTACCCAAAAGCGCGCAGGAGCGCGGTCGCGGCAACTTTGCGCTTTCGGTCAATCTTCACCCACATGACCCCGTTTCCATCCGTTTCAAGCTCCAGCCACGCCCCGCGGTTCGGAATAATTTTAGCGCCATAGAGGCGTTGCCCGCGGACGAACTCTGAAGTGAAAAATACTCCTGCGGAACGCACCAGCTGGGAAACCACAACGCGTTCAATGCCATTCACGATGAAGGTGCCCCGCAGTGTCATCACCGGCAGATCCCCCAAATAGATCTCTTGCTCGCGAAGTTCTTTCGTGCGCGTGTTAACGAGACGCGCCTTCACCCGCAACGGCGCTTCGTAAGTAACATTTTTTGCGCGCGACGTCACCTCATCAAACTTCGGCTCGTCCAACGAGTAGTCAACGAACCACAATTCCAAATCGCGGCCGATGAAGTCGCGGATCGGAGAAATTTCGGCAAAAAGCTCCTTGATGCCATGCCGGAGAAACCACTCGTACGAATCGCGCTGAACTTCAATGAGGTTCGGCAACGGCATGGCGTCGCGGACGCGGGTGAAATAGCGCCGTTCCGGGGCGCTCGTTTTGATCCGCTTAAATATCATATCGTTTCGTTACGATGACGATGCCGCCTTTCCTCGCTCGGAAATTCGCCCGAGGCGAACTTCGTCAGGCGATTAGGAAAACAAAAAAGCTCTCCACCCCCTCCATGTCGGGGTCGAGAAACATTGTGTCGTCTAATTGCGGAAAGCAAAAAAGCTCTTAAATATGAACCGCATGTCGCGGGGAACAATCCTCCGGTCCGCCCGAGGCGGGCCGCAAGGATCATTTTCAGAGCTAATATTAACTAATGTGGAGCTTACCAGAGACCCCTTTTGCCTGTCAAGGGGACAGGTACTGTGTATGGGAATGCTTGTCAAGTGATGGTTATTTTTTGGCTCAACAGAAACAAATTTTTACAAACCTACGATAGATTGGCCACAGAACTCACACCTTATCCACAGCGGTCTGCCTTACCCTCACACCGATACATTGGCGTGGGGGTAAACCGGGATTCCCCTCCAGGGATTGATCCCGTTTAGAAGCGTTCCTCCATTGTCGGTAAACACCGGCGAGAGCCGTGAGTCCCGTTAGAAGCCAAAGGTGACTCTCCTGTTAGCCGAGCGGATGCATGCGGAGCGCGCCTTCGGCTCACGCTTACAGATACAAGCAGCGCGGTTAGCTTCTAACGGGATGAGGCGCGCTCCGCGCTTTAGCCTGACTTCAGTCACAGTTCTCGGTTGGCTTCTAACGGGATTGACATCCCACAGATGATGTGGCATGGTGCCGAGAAGGCTCTTTCTAAATGGAGGCTCCATTGAGTAACGGATACGGCCCTGATACGCGCAGGGAAAAATGCAAGTGTAAACTCTGCCTTGGTCAAGAGGGGGGCGAGATCACTGATCCCCACACGGGTGAGAAATACCGCGCTCGCGTTACATCCGCACTGCCGCTCCTCCGCCCAGTCCCCGGACCAGACGAATGGCGCGTAGAGCCGATCTGCGAACATTGTATGGAAATCGTTCAACGGGCGGCAGGAACGGCGGGCGGCAGCGTTCGGTTCTATCCCCTGGAAGAAAGTCTCAATGAAGCGCGGCGTCGCAATTCGGAAATGATCAGACGCGACTGTCTCATGGCATCAATCGTGCGGCACTACGCACGATTCCGGGTGGAGTATGACGATGAGCCGCGTGTTGGCGATGCCGCCATTCCAGACGGAGGGTTGTAATGACCCTCTTTTTTTGTTACTGGCTTGACCCGCCTAAATTTTTGCGCATCCAGCTCACACCTGTACATGAGGGACAATCCGCGGGAATTCAGTGAAGCGTTATCTTGAGCGGAGGTGCCCTT
>JBBTXB010000045.1:0-9732 GCA_038062475.1 Patescibacteria group bacterium | reverse complement strand
AGTCAGAAGCTAGAAGCTAGAATCAAGCAAAAATCCGAAATCCGAATATCGAAATCCGAAACAAATCCGAATGACCAAAATTCCAATGTTCAAAACCATTTCGATCACACAACTCCTAACTACTGGCTATCCCGCAAAACGGGATCCCGCTCCGCGGGACTAGCTACTAGCTTCTTCATCGCCGCCGGTCTCACCGTCCTCTACCGCTCTGGTACATGGGAAGCGATCCGCTCGCCTTGGGAGGTGGTGCCGCCCGTCTTTTTCGGTCTTGTGTTCGCGGCCGCGGCGCTCCTTGCTCTCGCATTTTTGCGAACGGAGGGCAGGGGTGGCGGAATCGTGCTCCTTCCGCTTTTTGCGGCGCTCGTGGGCGGCGTAGCACTCGCCATCTTCCGCGCCGGTTATGGTTTTGATCCCTTCATCCACCAAGCGGCGGAAAGATTCATCCAAGCCCACGGCTTCCTCAATCCCCGAACCTTCTACTACATCGGCCAATACGCAATCGTGCTTACGGCAAGCGCAATAACGGGTGCCCCATCCGAATGGGTGGACAGACTTCTCGTTCCCGTGGCCGCGACACTGCTCCCGCTCCTTGCCTACGGCACGCTCGTAGCGCGGAAATTGAAGCCGGGAGCCGCGGCGATCGGAGCATTGGGGCTTTTCGCTCTCCCATTCTCTTCTTGGATCGCGACGACGCCGCAATCGCTTGCGAACCTGTTTCTTCTTGCCGCGCTTCTCGCCGCGCTCGGGAATCAACGCGTTTCTGTGATCACTCTCTTTTCATTCGCCGCTCTCGCCACGCACCCGATCGCAGGCGTTCCGGCACTCGTATTCACGTCACTTCTCGCGCTCCGGCGCATCTTGCAGCCGCTCCTCCGCCGCGCGCTCTTTCTCGGCATCCTCACTGCCGGGAGCATCGCCCTCCCCGCTCTCTTTCTTCTCGCGGGCGGCGGAAAATTCACGGCATTGGGCATTCCAGACTACCTCGCATGGGGCGCGTATCTCAAAAATCGTTTTGACCCGTTCCGCGATCTTGCCTATGCGTGGATTTGGAATGCGCCGCTCGTCCTCGCAGCAGGCGCACTTGTGGGGTGGCTCCCAATCCGCAACCAAAAAATTCCGTATGTGGCCGCCGGGCTCGCAACACTCTTTACTGCAGCCGCGGTGGGTGGTTTTGTTTCATTTCCGAAGCTCCCCATCTATGAACAGGGTGACTATGGAGTGCGACTTGCTGGCGTTGCCGCGCTCTTTTTCCTTCCCCTCTTTCTCCTTGCGCTTGTATCCCTCGCCGAGCGGGCGCGCGGCTGGGGGCGTAAAATCGCATTCGCGGGTCTCATGGCGGCCGCGATAACCGCCTCGACATACGGGAGTTACCCGCGCACTGACAAATACGAGGGAACACACGGGTTCAACACCTCCGCAGCGGACATCCATACAGTTCAAGCGATCGAGGCGGATGCGGCCGGGAAACCCTATATCGTTCTCGCAAACCAAGCGACCTCCGCGGCGGCGCTCCGCGAATTTGGATTTTCCGCCGAAGGCGGATCCCGCTTCGCGGGAAGCTACCTTAAGACGCCTGCGGGAGAACTGTATTTCTACTCCATCCCCACCGGCGGGCCGCTCTACGAAAAATATCTGAAGATGGTGTACGAATCCCCCACGCGAGCAGTCGCCGAGGAGGCCATGGATCTCGCGGGCGTGGACACGGCCTATCTCGCGGTCTCGCGTTACTGGACCGAAGCAAGCCGCGTGGTAGAAGCCGCAAGCCGAGAGGCAGACGCAGAGTTTCAAATAGACAACGGCCGGATATACGTGTTCCGATATGACCGCGCGCCTTGACCCCGTTAGAAGCAAAAGACCGTCAGTAGTTTACGCACCCGAAAGCCGCAAGGCGCACCCGCGCTCGCGCCCACCTTCAACACATGTTCCCGGTCGGCTTCTAACGGGGTTGACAAAAAGAGTAAAGTCGTGATATAAAGCCACGTTGGCTCGCTTCAGCATGGTGCTGGAACAAGCCACGAAAACGCACTTTCGAGGAGATTGCTCATGGGAAATGCCCGAGAGCCGTTGAAGCCGTGGGTTGCGGAGTGTGCGGATGGCTACGGCCGTGTGGACTGGGTGGTCATGGGCGGCTGCCCGTCCCCACTCGACCCACAGTGCGGAACGTCGGACGAGCCGTGCTCCCTGGAGTGCAGGTGCAACTGCGCCCACTGCGACGGCGAGGGTACGCATCTCATCGCCATGCAGCTCACGGAGAAGGAAGCCACGGGGGTCGCCGAGATGGGGAGCATCGCCGAGGTGGAACAGTACCTGCTCTCGCTCGGGGACCGCTTCGTCTACTTCCCGCCCACGCTCGAGGAGGCCTACCGCCACGGCAGACGGCAGAGGGTCATCAAGAACCCCAACTCCGCCGACCACCTCCGGGTGTTCACGGAGTACGCCCGCCGGCGTTCCGCGACCTCCTGATCTACATCCCACCAAACCGACCGCTTTGATGCCCTCAAAGCGGTCTTTCTTTATAGAAAAAGAGCTGCGACATTTCTGTCGCAGCTCGCTTGGTATTCAGATGCCAACCGTTTCAAGCACGTTCCGGGTATACGGACTCGTGAAAACATCTTGGCCGCTCTGGAAGAGCTTTCGCACGAACCCGTGACGCCGCCCGCCGAGTTTGCGCACGGCGACGAGACGATCCAGCGGCTTTCCGCCCGGACCGTCCTCGCAGTCGTAAATCTTGAGGTTCAGCCAATCCTCGTCACGGGAAAGGTGGATGCGTACGGCGGAGACGACCGTGATCAGATTGAATTCCGGCTGGATAACCACCTTCACTCCAGCCGCCCGATGAGTCTCTCCGCGCCAGTGAACGCTGATCTCGTCTGCGAACGACTGCTCCTCTGCCCTTACCGGAAGAATGACCGGGTAACGCCAGTGGACCGCATTCTTCCCGATTGCGCGCAATTGCGTATCCCGATCCATGCCCGGAATCAGCGGCGCAAGCGCCTCTTTCCCGTTTGTGAACAGCAGTTCCTCGAAGAACTCGCGGAAACGAATCCACGGCTCGCGCCCGAACTGCAGCGCATCGTGGAAGCTTCCCCCCATCCCGCCGGAGATGATCCACCGGAAAGGCGCGATACTCCGGTGAGAGGTCACAAAGTAGCTCTGTCCACCGGGACGGACGATGATGGGGAGAACGTCAAAGGACGGAAACACAAGCGGCTTCTCTACGCTTGCGAGCTCTACCGAAGCCTCCCCCTGCTCAAAGGCCTGAAGACGTTCGGGAAGAGTAGCCGAAAGGCACCCTTTCCAGAACGGCGCGCGGTCGCGGTTACTTGTGATGACAACAGGGTCGTCATCCAGATGCACCGCGAGCTTCTTCGCTTCTAGCGTCCCCGAAAGTACCGCCTTCTCCACCACCGTGACACAGTACGGGAGCTTCCCTTCCTGTTCCTGCAAAACAACCTCCGAATAGCGGGTCATGAACCCTCCTTTTTGGAAAGACCTCAATCCGTGCGATTTTTGTCAGCACGACAGGCGATCGTACACTGCCGTTTTAGAGAAGTCAAGGTGCTTGGGAAAACAACGGCAGGAGCGAATCAAGGTATCTGTTCATGGTCAGGTTACTGACACTTTCTTGCGCGAGAGCGCGCATCTCGGCAAGAAGCGCGCGATTTTGAATGCAAAATTCGAGGCGGCTGCGGAGGTCCTCGCCATCGCCGGGCGCAAAGAGCCAGCCGTTTTTGTTTTCCTCAATAAGCTCCGGAATGCCGCCGACGCGCGAGGCAAGAACCGGAGTTCCTGCAGCAAAACTTTCCAAAATGACGCCCGGGCAATTCTCCAACGCGAGCGATGGAACCACAGTGAGATCCGCTTCCGCAAAATATGCAGATAATTGTTCCGGCGCTACCGGGCCGCGGAGAACGTAACGCGAGTCCCCGGCAATGAGCCGCCGGAGATACGCGAGTTTTGCTCCTCCGCCCGCAATGCGCAGCTCAAACTCCCCGCGGAAATTGCGTAACGCCTCTATGAGCCAGAGGATGCCTTTATGTTCCTCAATTTGCCCAACGTAGAGGAGCCGTAGCGGACGGCTCCCAAATGGCAAATGGCTAATGGCTAATGGTACGGTGACCGGGTTGCGAAGAACGATTTTTTTTGATTTTGGGAAAAACTTGCGCGATGTATAAAAATCCAGAAGCCATCGCGACGGAGAAACAATAACATCCGGCGAACCGAATTGAAGACGGCTCATAACCGCAAAAATTCCACCTACGATTTTTTCTTTTTCCGGCCGCAGGATGCCGCTCGGGGCAACGAGTTGCACGTCATGGATGGTGTGAACCCAACGTGTGCGAGAGAGCCGAAGGATGAGCGGCAGTAATCCTCCGAGGCCGAGGAGATTGTGCGTGAGAATTACTTCGGGCCGCGCGCGGCGTAAAATAAAAAAAACAGTCACAGCTGCGTGAAGATTCAGAAGATCAAACAGATGCCACAGGATTCGGAGAGGCGCGGGGAGCGCTCCGATATTCCCGTACGGGGCGATGTTCAATGGAAACAACCGGTATACCCGAAGGCCATCCTCGTCCAACGGACGCGGGAAGAGCGCGGGAAGCGTCGCCCGAGGCGAGCTCGTGAGGATAGACACCTCATGTCCCGCGTCAAAAAGAGCGCGTGCAACCGCCGCCGCCACGCGCTCCGCTCCTCCGCGCGCATGCGGAGGAAACAAGTTGGAGATGAGTAGGATGCGCATTTAGAGGGCACGATACAGCCGAACGAGGCGTGCCGCAACGCGATCTGCCGCATATCCGCGGGCAAGCACTCGGCTCGCTCGCCCCATCCTTCCAGCCGCCCCCCGTTTCATCATAAGAAGGCGAGAAATGCCTTCAGCCAACGCAGCCGCATCCCCTGGCGGAACGAGCAGTCCGTTCTTCCCTCCACGGATGAGCGTTCGCACGCCCGGAAGATTGGATGCGACGATCGGTCGGCCGGATGCCATCGCCTCCAAGAGCACGATTCCAAACGCTTCGGAACGGTCCACGGAAGGCAGGACGACAACATCCGCGAGCCGGTACGCTGCGGGTAGCTCCTCCGTTCCCACTCTCCCCAAAAAAATGACGCGGTCGCGAATGCCGAGCGCGGAGGCGAGCCGTTCGTAGTCCGCCCGCAGGTTGCCGTCGCCGACGATAACAAGCACCGCCCGCGGCGTCTTTGGCTGCGAGCGCAACTGGAGAAACGCGCGAAGGAGCACCTCCACCCCTTTAAAATAATGCGCGCGATCGAGCCCTCCGACGAAGAGGACGATTCGTTCACGGGGACCGATGCGAAAACGATCGCGGAGAGAATCTGCGACATGGAGCGTGAAGCGTGAAGCGTGAAGCACGCGATTTTTGTCCCCCGTATTCCGTGGTTCGGAAAAGCGCGAAAGGTCAACGCTCGGCGGCAGAACAACAATTTTTTTCCGAATACGTACCGGAAGTTTGGAGAGCAGCGAACTCCGTGCGTAATCCCGTGAGGTCACGGTAATCTTCTCCGCAAGCTCCAGAAGACCCGGCAATACCCGCTCGGTATACGCGCGGAAAAGCCGAGAGAGCCATCCGGTTCCCACGAGGTCCATGTGGTAAGTAACAATGAGGCGCGTTCGACGAGGCGCAAGCATCTTCCACAGAAGCACCCATTCCGCCGCGCCAAGAAACGGATAGTGAAGATGCACGACATCAAAATCATCAAGCGCAAAAAACAGCTGCGGCAAGAGTGCCGCATTTCCGTAGGTGAGGAGCGGCCGCAGTCCGCGGACAGAAACATCGAGGTCCGCCGCGAGTCCCGACCGCTTCCGGGGCGTAAAAACCGTCACCTCGTGGCCGGCTTGCGCAAGCGCAAGGGCGTGGTCTCGGGCCACCGAGCCGATCCCTCCGGGATATGGAGGGTACGTAGAGGTAAGAATCGCAATGCGCATGGTGCTACCAAAAAATTACTCGTCTCACAATGCTCCAGTATGCCTGAAAAATTGGATTCGCGAAATACCGCAGAATCGGATTCATCACCTCTTGCGAGGCGACTATTCCGGTAAAAAAACGTACGATCTCCCGCTCGGAAACGCGGCGGCGTTGCTGCACATCGCGGCGTTTGCGAAGAAGCGCGCGCCAATTATGCGGACGTGCAAGGTACGCATACCCTTTGAGTTTCTCTCTCCACCAGCCGGAACGGAAAGAAAACGCCAAGAGTCCGAACTCCATGATGATGAGCGCGGGCAGAATCAAAATGAGCGTTGCTAAATGGTAATTTTTCGCCAAAACCAAAAAACGATTCCGTTCCATCCAGTACCACTTACTGATACTCCGCGAAAATTCGTACTGATGATACACAACGGATCGGGGCGCGAGCACGTTCCCGTAGCCGGCAAGGCACAGGCGCCAGCCCAAATCCAAATCTTCGTGGTACAAAAAAAGTTCTTCATCGAAAAGGCCGATTTCTTTAAGCGCGGACGCACGCAAGAGCACTCCGGCACCAGAGCAATATGCGATCCGCAAAAGCGGATCGCGTTTACGCCATCGCTCGATCTCCTCTTCTGCCGCGCTCACGAGCATACGATAGCCGCGCGTGTATCCAAAACCAAGAAAATGAATGGCGTTTCCCATGGAGTTCACGCGATCGCGATCCGGATGCAGCAGGAGAAACGACTGCGCGGCGCCGATTTTCTGATCCGTCTGCGCGACGGCGACGGCTTCGTTCAAAAAATCCGGCTCCACTATCGTGTCTTGATTCAGGAGATACACGAACTCCGCCCCTCGTGCGAACGCGTGCCGAATCCCGACATTATTTCCGCCCGCGAATCCCAAATTCTCATGGTTGCGAATGAGCGTCGCCGAGGCGGCGTGCTCATGCAACCAATCAGCCGTACCATCAGTTGAGGCGTTATCCACCACAATAATCTCCAACGCCGCGCGCGGGTAACTGACGAGAGCCAAACTGTTAAAACAGTTTTCAAGATACGGTCGGGCATTATAGGCAACGATGATGATGGCGACGCGGGGCGGCATGAAACATGAAGCATGAAGCATGAAACATAGAACGAGTGTTCAATGTTCAAATTTCAATGCTCAATCAAGCATTAATCTTCAAATTCTAGATGATATTTAAGTATTGCAATTTGTTTAGTCATTGGAATTTATTTTGGACTTTGGGTTTTGTCATTTGAATTTTCTTCTCGCTCTTTTTTAAGAGCTAGCTCCCTAACGATCTTCGTAAGATCCGACTCCATCCGCTCAACGCGTACAAATACGCGAAATACAAGATAAAAGAGCGTCACAATTGCAAAATACAGGACAGCGTCCACTCCTCGCCCCACGCCGACGAGACGCGCGAGATACTCCGTCGTCTTCGGCACAAGGACGGCAACGGCAACAACTCCCCAGAACAGTACCCAAAAAAGAAGCCACCGCACCGGAATCGCACGGTCTCGATACCGCTCCACGGTCCGCAGGATGGCGAAAAAAATAAAGACGAGGAGAATGACTTGGATAACCATAAATCGAGCGGGTAGTCCCGACATTTCAGTCCCGATCGTAGTATCGGGACCGCAAGTGTCGGGATAGGTAGAACGTAGGGAATCGAACGAAAGCTGTACGAAATCGCAAACTATGTACTATGTTCTCTTGAGGAAACGTTCTTTTGCGAGGTCAAACACGATATGGAATGCGTTCAAAAGCCGCTGCCCTTTCCGGAGAGTATGACGATTGTAGTGGAGCGTTACCGGCACCTCGCAAAACGACAGCCGGTGCTCCGCAATCGCGTGCAGAATTTCGGAGGCGTGCGCCATGCGATCCTGACGAAGCGCGAGAAGCTCGGCGGCGCGACGGGAAAATGCCCGAAATCCATTGTGAGTATCAGTGAGTCGCAACCCGGTCGTCCGACTGGTAAAGACGGTTGCCGCCTTCAGCATGAGCTTGCGAAGCGTCGGCATGCCATACACCGTTCCCAGAAAACGCGATCCGAGCGCCGCGTGAACGTTCCCGGAGGCAATCGGCGCGACGACTCGTGGAATCTCCGACGCGGAAAACTGTCCATCGGCGTCAAAAGTCACGATAATGTCAGCACCCCTCGCAAGTGCGGCGGAAATTCCGGTCTGCAGCGCCGCGCCTTGGCCGCGATTCGCCGCGTGCCGCAGTACGCGCGCGCCTTCGCGGGCCGCAACCTCTCCGGTCCCATCACTCGACCCGTCGTCAACCACAATCACTTCCTGTGCATACTGCCGCACCTCGTGCACGACAGCGCCAACAGTCCGCTCCTCATTCCAGGCGGGAATAACGACAGTAATCTTCACCCGCCCAAATTTTTCATCAGCGCAAATATAATTCTTGAATACATTTTTTTATTCCGGCACCTCTAAACCGCGCTCTCTATACGCCGCTTCAAACAACCATTGCGAGAAAAAACTTGGGCGGGTTACAGCAGGCCGCGGTGCGCTACGGCGTACTCAATCGAACGCTTCAAGCCGTCTTCAAGTCGGACGAGGGGAATCCAGCCGAGCGATTCGCGCGCTTTTGTGAGGTCGGGAATGCCCAAGGAGGTGATGAACTGCAACGGCGGCTCAAACACAATCTTTGAAGACGATCCCGTCGCCGCGACGATTTGCCTCGCGACGTCCACGAGGGCAACGTCAACATCGCTCCCGAGATTAACCGAACCGACGCCAGCGGAAGCCTCCATCAACTTCACGAGTCCATCCACGATGTCGGAGACATAACAGAGCGTCGTTCGGAACGTTTCATCGCCGTAAATGACGAGGTCTTTCCCCTCCAGCGCATCAGTAATGAAATCCGAGATCATCTGACCATCGTAGAGCTTCAACCGCGGCCCGTAGGTGCGGAAAATCCGCGCAATCCGCGCGTCCAACCCATGGACGGCGCCGTAGGTAGCGCACATTGTTTCCGCAAAACGCTTCCCCTCGTCATAGCACGAGCGGGGCGTCGCCAGGTTCACCGTGCCCCAGTCATCTTCCCGGAACGGACGCGCTCCGCGCGGACCGTAGATCACGGAGGATGAGGCAAAAACAACTTTCGCCTTATACTTCACGCCGAGATCCAAAACATGCTTCATCCCGACGGAGTTCGCATCCAATGTTTGCAGGCGATATTCGTCAAAATTTTTGGCGGAAGTCGGGCATGCCAAGTGATAAATCTCCTGAATGCCCTGCACGGTAATGTTGAATTTTTTCAATTCAGAAAAATTTTCAAGAACGATGGGCTGATTGATGTCCGTCCGGAGAAATTCAAAATCGGAATTCTTCAACAAATAGTCAATATTTTTCGTTGAAGAATTGGTGAAATTATCAAGACAAATGACATGCGCGTCCTTGAGCAGCCGCTCGCACAAATGCGAACCGATAAAACCGGCGCCGCCGGTTACGAGAATGTTCTTTTTCTCAAATGGTACTTGCGCCATACGGTCAAAATTTTGATTCTTAATCCGTAATTTTTACTTCTTTCTCAATAGTACGGGGTGCGCACCGAAACGTCCAGAGACGATGCATTGAAAAATTCCAGGCGAAAGCAACGATTATCGTCGCCGCTTTTGCCCAAAGGTCATACCACCCCATCTGCCGCACCAGAAACCCAAGCACCAAATTGGTCCAACCGAGACCGCCCAACGAAACTAGAAAAAAACGAACGTAACGGCGGGTCGAGTCGTCGGTGCGCCGAAATGTCCAGCGGCGATTCCAGTAGAAGCCCCAGGTGAGAGCGAAAG
>JBBTXB010000044.1:0-1032 GCA_038062475.1 Patescibacteria group bacterium | reverse complement strand
GAGTTAATGGACAAAACGGGGTGGTAAAAATGCTAAACTAGGGCTCTATTATTAGCTCGTTTTAACATTTTTTACCATGGGTTACAAAAAAAGTGTCCGAAGTGTGGTTCGTTGCAAACAGAACTATACGGTAAACGCAGGGGATTACAGCGGTACCGCTGCGTGTATTGCGGTAGGCGGTTTCAATCCGAACGACGTAGTGCCAACAAACAGCAGCGACTGTGGCATGAGTATGTCTGGCAAAAACAGACGTTATCAGAATTAGCGGCACGCACAGGTCGAAGTGCTCGCTGGGTCAGACGGCATATCGATCGCACCGAAGTACAGGAAAGGCATGGAGTACCGCAACCAACCGTCGCGATCGCCGACACCACCTTCTGGGGAGAGAACTACGGCGTCACCGTCTTCCGTTCACCGACATTGAAGAAGAACCTCTGGTGGACTGAAGTGAAGAGCGAGCGGGTCGCCACGTACTACTACGGCAGGAAGATTCTCGAAGAACAAGGATGGACGTTCACTGCTGCGGTGGTCGATGGAAGACGCGGACTCGCAAGGGTTTTTCAAGACTTACCCGTGCAAATCTGTATCTTCCATCAGGTGAAAACGGTGACGCGATATCTTACGAGGAGACCACAGACGCTCGCCGGACAAGAGCTGAGGGCGACCGCACTTCGACTCAAAGACAGTGATGAAAAAGAGTTCGCCGCGTTACTCACCGACTGGTACACACGGTGGAAAAGTTTCATCGACGAGAAGACCAGGGTCATCGGTTGCAATCGGTGGTTCTACACACACAAGAACGTCCGGAGCGCATACATGAGTTTGAAGAACAATCTGCCGTATCTCTTCACGTATCAAAAGTATCTCGAGCTCAACATTCCGAGTACGACGAATTCGCTCGATGGCATGTTCACGCAACTCAAAGCGAGACTGTCTGTGCACCGAGGGCTGCGGCGCGACCGACGGTTCAAAGTCATCTCAACAATTTTATCTGGTCAGTAAGTTTACCACCCCGTTTTGTCCATTAAGCCG
>JBBTXB010000043.1:0-1872 GCA_038062475.1 Patescibacteria group bacterium | reverse complement strand
ATGCCTCCAAAGGCACCCGCTGAATTTGAACTTCGAGATGATGAGACGCTCATCACCGTGCTTCGCCAGCATCCGGTGACCATAGTCCCGATGCTTTCTCTTGCGGCGCTGCTCATCTTCGGTTCGGCATTTTTGCTGTTCCCGCTGTTTTCTTACGGACCCATCGGCATGGCGGTTGACGCCGCGCTCTTCCTCGGCGGGGGCTATATCGCGTTCCGCAAGACATTTCTGTGGCTGTACACGTTTTTCGTGGTGACGAATACTCGCATCGTGGATGTTGAGCGGCGCGGGTTTTTTGACCGCCATGTGTCCGAGTTCCTGTTCGGAAAAATTCAGGACGTTTCCTATCGCGTGCGCGGGCTTTGGCAGATGATCTTTCGGTGCGGTCATATCTTTATCCAGAGCTATTCCGGCACTGCGACGCTCAAGTTGCGGAATGTCATGAATCCCCAAGAGGTTCAGCGGCTCGTCTCCCGTTTGGTGCAGGAAAAAGCGGACTCCGCTTCTCCGGGATTCGTTGATATGCGCAGTTCGCTGGAATCTCGGCTTGAGGAGTTGCCGGAGAAGCAACTCCGCGCCATTTTACGGGCGCTTCCGAGCGAGCGTCCGCGTACCCAGGCGGCCCCTTCAGACGGCCTCGGAGAAGTTTTTAAAAAGAAGAAGCTTTCGCCAGACAAGGATGAGGAAAGCGTATGATTAAGACGGCTTCAAGAAAACGACGCGCGGCCTTGATTTTAGTTTTGTTCTGTTTGGGAATTTTTGGCGTCGGCACTCGCCTCGTTATAGAGACGATGAGAAAACGCTCCATAGAGCACCAGATCGGTTCGTTGCAGACGGAAGCCGACCGGCTTGAAGCGAAGCGCCGTGAAATTTTGGAAATGAGCGAGCGGGTAACCTCGCAGAGCTTTTTGGAGCGCGAGGCGCGGCTTCGCTTGGGGCTCCAAAGGCCCGGGGAGAAAACTGTCATTGTGGAGAAGGTGCCGACGACGCGTGAAGAGGGCGAGGAGGCGCGACGCGCGAACAATTTTTTCAAATGGTGGCTGTATTTTTTTGGAACGAAGGAGTAGCGGTGAAAGATGATTGACGAGGCGAATATTTCTGCGTACACTGCCCTCCATTAAAATGCGGGTATAGTTTAGTGGTTAAACGCGACCTTCCCAAGGTTGAGTCACGGGTTCGATTCCCGTTACCCGCTTAATAGACAAGAGTTTTTAATCTGCAACCACTTCTTGTATTGACGTTGGTCGTACATTTCCGCATACTGGATGTATGCCCATGCCGAAAAAGGCAAGAAAAAAGTGTCCTGTTTGCGGCAGAGAACCAGCTCGCGCGAAGTATCTATACTGCAGTAATGCATGCCAAGTTGAGTATCAATATCGGTCTTATATAAAGAGGTGGAAGAATGGAAATGAACATGGGCTACAGCGAAGTTTAGGCATAGTTTCAAGACATATTAAACGATATCTAAGAGAAAAGTTTGGGAACAAGTGTTGTTTGTGCGGATGGGCGAAGGTTAATCTCAAGACCAAACAGGTTCCGCTCGTTGCCGATCACATTGATGGTAATTGGCGCAACAACAGTGAGAACAATCTGCGTCTGCTGTGTCCAAATTGCGATTCGTTAACCCTTACCTATGCGGGGCTGAATAGAGGACACGGGAGAAAGAATCGAGTCGTAAGCAAACGAATAAAAGATAGTCGCAGTTCGCAGTATGCCGGAGTAACTCAGGGGTAGAGTAGCTGTTTCGTAAACAGCAAGTCGCGAGTTCGAATCTCGCCTCCGGCTCCAATACAATTTACGCGCCTCGCCCCTCGCGGTTTACCTTCGGACGAATTAGAGGTGGCTTTGGGAAGATTAAAGCAAAAGAGGTTC
>JBBTXB010000042.1:4330-25078 GCA_038062475.1 Patescibacteria group bacterium | reverse complement strand
AAACCGGACATTCTAACTTCCCTAGAAAGCGGACATTTTAACTTCCGTTTGACATCATCCGTCCGAGCCTTGACACCGGGCGGATTTTTTGTTAGAGTACTCCGTTACGGTCATGGTGACCGTACGCCCATGCCCACCTCTCGCTCGGCGGTGCGGGGTGGGCATGGGGAACTTTTCAAGCTTGAAAGGGGATTGACTATGTCCAATCAGGAGCAAGGAACTGCGACTGGCCCGAAGAGGACGGGGTTCTCGCGCAGGCACGAGACGAGCGAGGCGAACGATGCGGCACGGCAGAAGTACCAGAGCAAGCCCCGGCAGGTGGCGAAGCAGCGCCGGTATGTGCGGCTGCGCGCCCGCGCCGCGCTCGAGCCGCTCCTCGCCAAGCTCCAGCTAATCGACACGCGGCTCGCGACGAACTCCGACAAGCGTGCGGGGATGGAGCTTGAGAAGCAGCGCAAGGAGCTCCGCGCCGCCATGAAGCCCTACGAGGACATCATCGCGGCGAACCGCTAGCCACGGAGGCGACCTTCACCCCGCCATCTCAAGTTGAGATGGCGGGGTTTTTCTTTCATCGGTTTAAATGAGCAGATAGTAAGAATTATTTCCTGAGCTTGCCCGCCCAAATTTTGCGAAGCAAAACTTAGGCGGGCTTGTCGAAGGGTTATACAATGGCATAGCCTTCGACTCCGCTGCGCTCCGCTCAGGCAATACGTTCGCATTACGGGGTGGCTTTTTATTTCCTGTTGACAAGAAGAATTATTTGGCGTAGTATTCTCTCGTTCTTTTGCCAACCGAAGGGGAGCACATGCCGACGATTCACGATCGTGCAGTTGCCGCTTGCCGTCGTGCGGTCATTGCCTGCGCTGATTTTCGGGTTCACAATTTGCTCCGCAGCGGCATTGTTCTCGAGCCAGCGGACATCTTCACTCTTCCGGGAGCTGCCCTTTCCATCGTTCATCCAGAGACGATTCGCGCCCGCGCCTCCTTTTTTAGAAAAGTCGCATTTGTCGTCGCGGCACATCATGGGGAGCGCCTGCACATTTACGCGCACACAGATTGCGCCGCATACGGCGGAAGAGAGGCGTTCGAAAACGCAGATGTCGAGGGCAAGGCGCTTTGGGGAGACCTCGTGAAGGCTCGCGAACTCATCATGGCCCATCCGGCTCTCCGGAATCTGGATGTGAAGCTCGGTATCATCCTCACCGGCACAACCGAAGTCCTGCACTTCTAACGGTTCATCACGCCCTGCCTTAAAGGCAAGGGCGTTTTCTTTTCTGCAAACGCTGCTATACTAGCTCAAAACTACGTCCTACTTACTACCTACTACATCCTACCTACTAACGTATGAGCCACAAATGCTCCTCGCTCATCTTTCATTGCATTGATTTTCGGTTCGGGATTGATATAAAGCAGTTTTTGCAAAGAGAAAACATGCTCGGCGACATTGATGTTGTCTCCATCGCCGGAGCGGTGAAAAATCTGGTGAATCCCCAGGTTCCGAGCGACGCCGAATTCGTCATGCGCCAACTGGAAATTTCCAAGCACTTGCACGGGGTTTGCGATGTCATTCTCATGAATCACACCGACTGCGGCGCGTATGGCGGCGCAAAGGCATTTGCGTCTCCGGCGGAAGAGCATGAACGCCACGCGGAGGACTTGCACAAAGCGTCTGCTATGATCCTCGAAAAGTTCCCTGATCTCAATGTCCGCCTTTTTCTTGCGCATTGGGGCGAGCCAATCCGATTTGAGGAGATCACCGCTTGACCCGCTTTTCGTGGTGTCATATACTTTTTAGGGCGTTCAGCGCTCGTTGTCTTTACAACACCGTGTGAGGTGTGATGCGGCAGGTTTCTTCGCCAGACTGGTCTGAAGTTCGTTTTGAAAGTGTAGAACTCGGTGTACGGCATCACAACAGGCGGCTGCGCTTCAAAGGCGTCTGGTACGCCACACAGGAGGAGTCCACCGTTGCGAAGATACTGACGCTCATGCGCATTCCATTCACCCCGAACGTGGAAGTTCGCATTCCGGGAGACGCAGGATCGCGCGGGCAGACATTCATTCCGGATTTCATTTTTGACGGCGCGGCCTATCTCTGGAATGGCAGGGAAGTAATCCACGGCATTGAGGCAAAGAACGGTAAGGTTCCGCCGCAAACCGCGCAGAAGGTCGCCCTGCTCGCCAAACGGTTGGGTATTCGCGTGAAGGTTCTTTGTCACCGAGACATTGCACGCTTCGCGCGTCGTGGCCATTTCCCGTTCCGACCGCTCTAGCACACCCCCTCGACGGCAGTCGAGGGTTTTTTTGTTAACGTCCAAAATTTTAGAGCTGCAGGCGATAAAAATTTTGTGACAGTTAACAATCCGCCGCGTGTGTGGGTGCCTTGGAGCCGAAGCGAAGCGGAGGTATGCTCGGTGAGCCGAGAGGCGGATAATCTCAAGAGCAATCAATGAAAATGAAACCGCTACAGATTTACAACCGTTTGTACCGCGCCTTTGGTCCGCAACACTGGTGGCCCGTGACGGCTAGTGGCAAATCGCGAATCGCGAATCGTGACGATCAGCGATTAGCTATTAGCGACAAGCCATTCGAGGTTTGTGTTGGGGCGATTTTGACGCAAAATACGGCGTGGATAAACGTGGAGAAAGCGATTGCGAACCTTATCGCCGCGAGAGTGATGGATCCGACGGCGGTTCATACCATCTCGCCGCAACGCCTGGAACGGCTTATACGACCCGCCGGCTATTTTCGGCAGAAAGCGAAGAAGCTCAAGATTTTTTCTCGTTGGGTTCTAGATGAATTCGGCGGCGATTTTGAGCGCATGAGGCGCGTGCCGCTTCCCAAACTGCGCGAGAGCATACTTTCCGTATGGGGAATTGGGCCGGAGACGGCGGATTCCATCCTTCTCTACGCTCTCGGGAAACCGATTTTTGTGGTTGATGCGTATACAAAACGGCTGTGCGACTGTTTCAAAGTCTCTTTTAAAACGTACGGCGAATACCAAAGGTTTTTCCAGACAAGCATTCCGAAATCAGCAAAAATTTTCAACGAATATCACGCGCTCATCGTCGCGTGGGGAAAGGTGTTGAGCAAGGATCCGAAGAGGGCGTTCGCGGTTGTCAAGGATTGATCCGCCTTGGGCGGATTGTTACTCCCAACGAAATTTTGTTCGTCTGAGACTCCGAAATTTCGGGCGAGTAACAAAAAAACGAGCGCGGAAGCTTTGAAGCTTATCGGCGCTCGTGGAGAAATGCGTTAGTTGCGATGATCGGAGTGCCGCTGGGTGTGCAAGCCGCGGCCGAAGTTGAGACTCCAGCCAGTGGTGCCGCCGCCGTTCTCCGGGTGTTCCGGATCAAATCGCCTCAATTCGCCCGATAAGGATCAGTGTTCCTCTCACTGCTCCCAGCATCCCCGAAACAGACCTCCCCCCGATCAGTAAGTGAGCCGCACCTTTCGGGATTTTGTTGTCCGGCGACCAGTCCGGAGCCCAGAGGATCGTCTTGAAGTTCCGCTTTGCTTTCTGGAGCGCTTGGCAGCGCTTCTGCGCTTTCTGATCGTTCACGATGATGACGATGTGTGGATCAGCATTCCGCGCTTCTTCCACCGAGGACTTGTAGGCGAGGGTGTGTCCCTCTCCCGTGAGCGCCTTCCCGAAGAGCTTCTTGAACTCCCTACTCTCGCCGAGGACAACGATTCTGGCCATTACTTCCTCCGCTTCTTTTTCGCCTCGACCGCTTGCATTACTGCGAAGTAAGCCGCCTCCACATCTTCTCGATAAGGGCGACCCTCTACGTTCAGTTGGACGCCAATCTTGCCCCCACCCCCGCGCGTTCTGTACAACTGCACACTCTGGATGTGGGGTAAGAATACCCGCGCAGTCGCGAGCGCGAGCGGCTCTTTTGCGCGTAGCGCAGGATCAGTAACTCTGATCTCGAGAAACGTCACTTCCGCCGACTTCTTCGTTTTCTTTGCCACGGATCATCCTCCTTGAGTCAAGGTGCGAACCCTGTAGTATCTTCACTTCGTTACGATGCCGCCTGTCCTCGCTCGGAAACGAATCTACGTTTCGTTTCTCTCGCTCGTCAGGCGATAGAAGTTCGGCAGTTCTGCAAATAACCAAACTTCACTACTGGGCATGCTTCGCGTATGATGTCATTCCATTATGGATTTGTCAATGGGAACAAAATTGATTGATGGACTGAACGAGGCGCAGCGGGATGCGGTGACGCACCGCGCGGGGCCGATTCTCATCATCGCCGGCGCCGGTACCGGCAAGACGACGGTTATTGCGCGGCGCATTGCCTGGCTCCTGCAGGAAGGCCTGGCGAAATCAGACCAGATTCTGGCGCTTACCTTTACGGATAAGGCGGCCGGAGAGATGGAAGAGCGGGTGGACGCGCTTCTCCCGTATGGATCCGTGGACATTTGGATTTCCACCTTTCACGCCTTTGCCGAGCGGATGTTGAAGGAGTACGGCCTCGCGATCGGGATTCCAAATGATTTCCGGCTTCTGGATGAAACCGCACAGTGGCTACTCATCCGGGAACACATGGATCGTTTTCCGCTGGACTATTATCGCCCGCGCGGGAACCCCACTAAGTATATCCGCGCCCTGTTAAAACTTTTTTCGCGCGCCAAAGACGAAGAAATCCGTCCAAATGATTTTTTGGAATACGTAAAAAAGATGCGGCTGGAGGCGGACCAGACGGAGTTTGCCGATGACGCAATTCGGGAAGCGGAAGAAATCGCAAACTGCTACCACGCCTACGAGCAGTTGCTCTTGGAAAAAGAGACCATGGATTTCGGAGGACTCATGGTGTATTTTTTGGAACTGTTGCGCACCCGGCCCCGAATTTTAAAGCATCTCCAAGAGCGGTTTCCGTATATTTTGGTTGATGAGTTTCAGGACACGAACTGGGCGCAGTATGAACTCGTCAAACTTCTCGCCGGAGAGCGGAGGAATCTCGCCGTTGTCGGGGACGACGACCAATCCATCTACAAATTCCGCGGCGCGTCCGTTTCCAACATCCTGCAGTTCAAGAAAGATTTTTCCGAAAGCCGCGAGGTCGTGCTGACGCGGAATTACCGTTCGCGGCAGAACATTCTTGATTTGGCCTATCGGTTCATCCAAAACAACAATCCGAATCGGCTGGAGGCGCATATTGCAACATCCGGCGGCGCTCCGCTCACCAAAAAATTAGAATCCGCAGAAACGGGGGAGGGGATCGTGGAGCATCTCCACTTCCAGACCATTGACGAAGAAGTACGGGGCGTGGTAGAAAAAATTCGAGAACTTATGACATCAGGACGCGCGAGTTCTTGGAGCGACTTTGCCGTCCTCACGCGCTCAAACGACGCGGCCATTCCGTTCGCAAACGCATTCCAGCTTCACGGGATTCCGTATCAGTTCCTCGCACTCCGCGGCCTGTACACGAAGCCCGTCGTTCTGGATGTCATCAATTATTTGAAGCTCTTGGATAATTACCACGAAAGCACGGCGCTCTTTCGGATTTTGAACGCACCCTTTGTAAAACTTCCCAACGAAGACCTCGTCCGCCTCACCTTTGAGGCGCAGAAAAAAACTGAATCGCTGCACTCCGTCGCCAAACGCGCGAGTAGCATCGCTGGCATGGGGATCGAGTCCACGGCTGCGATTCTCCGACTTCTCACCATGGTTGAAACCCACGCCTCGCTTGCGCGCCAGCGCCCGCCGTCGGAGGTATGCCTGGCGTTCATGAAGGACTCGGGGTATCTGGAGCTTCTGCTTCCGGAGACGAAGGAAAATCGCGAGGCGCTTGGATATCTGGAACAGTTCATGCGACGAATCAAGAGTTACGAAACGCGAGCGATTGACCCTCGGCTCTCTGACTTCATGCGCGAACTGTCGCTGGAAATTGATTCTGGAGAATCAGGCGGACTTGCGTTTGATGCGGAAACGGGGCCGGACATGGTGCGCATCATGACCATCCATGGAGCGAAGGGGTTAGAATTCCCGTATGTGTTTGTCGTCAACATGGTGGAACAGCGTTTCCCAACGATCCACCGGCGGGACCCGATTGAGTTGCCGGACGCGCTGGTGAAAGAAACGCTTCCCGAGGGCGATATCCATTTGGAAGAAGAGCGGCGCCTGTGTTACGTCGCCATCACCCGCGCGAAACACGGCATCTTCTTTAGCTCGGCCGAAGATTACGGTGGCGCGCGAAAGAAGAAACCGTCGCGATTCCTTGCCGAGCTTGGTTTTACGGTAGGGGAGCCCCAGAATACGCGGGCGCGCGATCGTTTTGCATCACCCACGGCGCCTCCTGCCGGTACACTTCCGCCATATAAGCTCCCCGCGCAAACCAGTTACACGCAGTTTGTCGCCTTTGAAACGTGTCCGCTGCAGTACAAATTTGCCCATCTCCTTCGCATTCCCGTGCTCGGAAAATTTCAGAAAAGTTTTGGTTCTACGATTCACGCGACATTGGAAGAGTTCATGCGCCGGCTTCGCGAACGCACCGATGTTGTGCAACAAACGCTCTTCGGTGTTTCCGCCGCCGCGCCGACGGACGGCGGTTTGGCGGTCAGTGAAAAAGAATTGTTTGAGATGTACGAAAAGCAATGGCAGGGCGAGTGGTTTCTCTCCGCAAAACAGAAAGATGAATTTTGGGAGAAAGGAAAAGAGATGCTCAAGAAGTTTTACGCAACCGTTCTGGAGGAACGCCCGCGGCCGCTTCTGCTTGAGGAGCCGTTCAAGGTAAAGCTGGGCGCCTCCGTCATCAAAGGAAAAATTGACCGCGTGGACCGGCTCGGCGACAAAGGCGTTGAAATCATTGATTATAAAACTGGAAAGAAAAAGGAGAAGTTGGAGTGGAGTGATAAGCGCCAGCTCCTGCTCTACCAGATTGCCATGGAAGAACGGGGATTAATCCCCGAACGCCTGACGTATTACTATTTGGAAGATGGCGCTCGGCTTACCTTTCTCGGGACGGCAGAAGAAAAAGAGAAGGTCAAAACGGAGCTCGACGCGTTTATGGAAGATTTGCGAAAGGGCGACTTTACGCCGACCCCCGGCATCTGGTGTGGTTCGTGCGACTTCCGCGACATTTGTGAATATCGCGCGTAAAATCGGTTATATATGCGCCATCTTAGCTCACTACTTTTTGATGCCCTTCGGCGAGCGGGCGTTGAACGCGGGGTCGCGGCTTCGCAGACGCTTTCCGCGTTTCATATCGCGGCCGGGCGCTTAGCCGACGCTTCGGGCGCGCGGCCACGGTGTGTTGAAGGAAAAACGCTCATCGTGGACTGCCCCAGTGCGCCTCTTGCGCAGGAGATACGCATGCGCGAAGGGGAGATCATTTCCCGTGTAAACACTATCTGCAAAAAGGCCGTGATTGATAGAATCCGCTGCGTGCTTCGGTAGAAGAAGCGGGGTTTATCCTCACACCAATGCATTGGTGTGAGGGCTTTTCTTTTTTAAGGCGCCTTGGTACAATGGCGCCTCACGGAAATCGTTCCTAGACTCTCCATGACCATTCGGCAATATCTCATCCTCATGAGCGCAGGAACGCTCGGCGCGGGAGCAGCGCTTACGTTCCTCCTCATGACGCTTAATCCGGAAACTGCCGGAAGTGCGGGGTTTGCCCTCCTGTACGGCAGTTTTTTCCTCGCGTGTCTCGGAGCGTTCACGTTGGCGGGACTCTTCCTTCGGCGCCTCATTCACCGCAATGTCGTGCTTGCCCGACAAGTTCGCACCTCATTCCGCCAAGGGACATTTTTGGGAGTTCTCGTTACCGGTTCGCTTATTCTCCAAGGGCACGGCCTCCTTACATGGTGGAACGCGCTCCTGTTTGCCCTCGCGACGAGCACCGTTGAATTTTTTTTCCTCTCACTAAACGGAGACCGATAAACTGACTATGTTCTCCAGATTTTTTGGAAAATTTTCGCAGGATCTCGGGATAGATTTGGGAACGGCGAACACGCGTGTTTTTGTGAAAGAACGCGGCTTAGTCATTGACGAGCCCTCCGTCGTCGCCTTGAATAACCGTACGGGGCGAATCATTGCCGTTGGACGGGAAGCGAAGGAGATGATCGGGAAAACCCCATCGCACATCACCGTCTCGCGCCCGCTCGCCAAGGGAATTATTTCCGATTTTGAGGTAACCGAGAAGATGCTCCGTTACTTCATTGACAAGATTCACTCGGATGGCTTTACGCTCGTTCCGCGGCCGCGCGTGGTGATCGGCGTGCCTTTGGAAATTACCGAAGTGGAGCGGAAGGCGGTGGAGGACGCCGTGCTCTCCGCCGGCGCCAGGGAAGTTTCGCTTGTGGAAGGACCCATGGTTGCTGCAATCGGCGCGCGGCTTCCCGTGCGAGAAGCGGTCGGGAACATTATTATAGATATCGGCGGCGGTACGACCGAGATAGCCGTCGTGGCGCTCTCCGGAGTCGTAATCTGGAAATCATTTCCGGTTGCCGGTGACGAGTTCAACAAAAACATCATCCAATACGCGCGGGAAAATTTCAATCTCCATTTAGGAGAAAAAGTTGCGGAAGCGGTCAAAATCCAGATCGGTTCCGCCGCGGATGTTGACGATATGCCCGCGGAGGTTCTGATGCGCGGCAGGGACGTCGTGACGGGACTCCCGCGCGAGGTTGCCGTACGGAGCGATGACATCCGCGAAGCGCTGGCACGGTCGGTTCGGGTTATCGTTGAAGGAATTAAATCAACGCTGGAACGGACGCCGCCTGACTTGGTCGCCGATATTTCCGAGCGTGGGATGGCGCTCGTTGGAGGCAGCGCGCTCTTGCGCGGCATTGATGCCGCAATCGCCAAGGCGACGGCGACGCCGGTCAAAATGGTTGACGATCCGCAGAGCGCGCTTGTTCGCGGAACCGGCATTCTCTTGGAAAGTAACGAATGGTTGAAGGAAATCGCGCTTCCATCTGCGCGAGACGGCGCATAGATACCATATGCCCCCACACCAGTCACGCACCGTATAGGCGTGATACCGCTCCCTTTTGTGATATGAAACTCAATCCTCAATTTTTAAGAAAGCGCGCGTTTTGTGCCCCGAATACACTCGGGGCACAGTGCATGACTGGTGTGGGGGTATGAACTCGCGTCGCACCATTATCGTGAGCGTAGTTCTTTTTTTTATCGGCGGCTTTGTATTCCGAAACCAGATTGCTCGCGCGGTAGTCCCGCTCGCGCGAAGCGTTTTTTCGCTCACTCAAGGCGCGAGAAAAACATTTTCGTTTTTTGAGAATCGTTCGACGATCATGACGGAACGAGACGCACTGCAGAGACACGTGCAGCGTCTCGCGGAAGCGCAAACCGAAGCGACGCTGCTCCGCACGGAAAACCAGGAGCTGCGCGCGCTCCTCGGATTCCAAAAACGCGCGGGCTATGCCACTGTGCCCGCGCATGTCATCGGCTTGGTCCCGGAAATTGATGTACAAGGACTCATTATTGATCGCGGAACGCGCGACGGTCTTTCGCCGGGCATGCCGGTTATAACGGGGAACGGTCTTTTGGTCGGCAAGACGCACCAAGTCACAGAATACGCCGCGACGGTTATCCTCCTTACCGATTCGGGAAGTTCCATTGCCGCCACAATCGGCAACGCCCCCGGTACCCATGGCGTAGTCTCCGGCGGCAAGGGGTTCGGGATGCGAATGGAGCTCATTCCGCAGCAAGATTCCGTAGCCGTCGGCGACCTCATTTTTACCTCCGGGCTTGAATCGGGAATACCACGGGGGCTCACGATAGGGACGGTAGAGCACGTTTCCGCGGAGGAGCGCAAACCGTTTCAAACCGCAACGATCCGACCGCTTGAAGAGTACAACAAGCTCCTCACTGTGGCGATAATTGCGTCGTCAACCAGGCGGTAAATTGGAATATGTGGAAACGGATACCATTGATCATTCTTGCGCTTGCGGCAGTGCTCGGTGAAACATCATTTCCCTCGGGGATTCTTGTTCCGCTCACGGTGTTCTTTTCAATCTCCGAACCGGTAGGCAGGGGACTGTGGATTGCCGTCGCTGGCGGCATACTTTCTGACGCGTTCCTTCCGGGACCGTTCGGAAGCCATACGCTTGCGCTCCTCGGGGTCTTTGCAGGCACGCGAATCCTCATGCGCAGATGGCTTACGAGTCAGTCTTTCTATGCGCTCCTCGGGCTCTCCGTGGCGGGAACGGTCATCGCGGAGACGGTTATCCACCTGTATGCCGCGCTCGCTTCAATTACGAACCCGCGCGCCGCGCTCGGCTTCTCCGTGCACGTATTTGCCGTTCGTATTGTCGGAAACGCCTTTGAGCTCCTCGGGATGATCCTCATCTCCGCGGCCATACGCGCGCCGCTTGCACGAATCTTCATACCGAGAGCGCGATAGAAGAGGGGATATATCCCAACGAACCCGCCAAAATTTTGCGCGGCAAAATTTAAGCGGGTTGTTAACTGACACGAAATTTTGTTCGTCCGCCTCAGGTGGACTCCGAAATTTCGGTCGTTAACAAAAAAACCGTCGTGGGGCTACGACGGTCGGGGGCGGAGGGGGAATGAGAGCTGGGTCGGGTCCGGATTGCGATCTTGCTCGCTCTGTTGTCGGAGCGCCTCCCGCCAAGTGTTATGACAGGGGGATTTCATCGTTCCATCGCCATGGGTTGTGGTGCAGAAAAAATAAATGATCTTTCTCGTGCCTGTCTCCCAAAGGTGGATGATGGGATTGTCAAAACCGATGTGAGCCGGAATGGCGCTGCCGCAGCAAGCACACCGGACTGAAGAAACCTTTGAATCGAATTTGAAGCCGTACTGTTCGCCCTGCACCCGAAAGACGACGACGGGGATACCGTCATGGGTGTAAAAAATCAAGGAACCTCCTTACCGCTAAGCGCAAGCTACCATGTTTTTTTGGAAGCGTCAAAAACCTGCCGCGGGCATTGAGCCCTTCGATGACCACGAAGATCCGTTGAATGCTTCGGGGAAAAACACCGAGGAGAGCATGACTGGAGAATTGGGGGAGTTCTGGAAGCCGCAAACCGACATTCCGTCGGAGTTTGTCGGCGTGCGCGTTCCTCGGGGCCAAATGCGTATGGTGCAATTCGTCGTGTTGCTCACGCTCGGGACCATGCTCGCGCGGACGGCAAGTCTTCAAATTCTAAATGGGGAAGCGTATCGGGCGCGCGCGGAAGGCAACCGGACTCGCGCCCAATCCGTGCGCGCGCTTCGCGGTGTCATCTTTGACCGGAACGGACAGCTGCTCGCGCGCAACGTGCCGACCTTCACGCTTTCTGTTACTCCCATTGATCTTCCTCGCAACTCCAGAGAATACCGCAACGCGCTCGCCGCTGTTGCCGCATTGGCACGCAGCACCACCGATGAGCTTGCGGCAAAGCTTGCAGAATTTCCAAAACTGTTTTCTTTGCCAATACCGATTGTTGAAAATCTTGACTACCAAGAAGCCGTTTCCGCAATCGTCGCCGCGCGCGAATTGCAGGGGGTAACCGTTGAGTACGCCACACGGCGGTCGTATTACCCGTTCCCGGAAGCGTCTGAAAAAGACGGGGAACTGCAGAGTCTCGCGCATATTTTGGGATACATCGGCAAACTGTCGCCGAACGAATACGCGGATCTTCGAAATGCCGGGTACCTTGGAACCGACACAATCGGAAAAACCGGCTTGGAATTGTCATACGAAAAAACGCTTCGCGGAACCTACGGAGTACGGAAAATAGAAGTTGACGCACGGGGGGTGGAACGCCGCGTTATCGCGAAAAACGAGCCTGACGACGGATCCGACCTCACCCTTTCTCTTGATCTTGAGGCACAACGCGTTATGGAAGAGGCTTTACGAAGGACGGGACGGCGAAAAGCGGTTGGCATTGCCATGGACCCGCGAAACGGCGAAATCATCGCCCTTGTGAGTCTGCCCGGATATTCCATTAACGCATTCGCCCGCGGGATTAGAACGGCGGAGTACCGCGCCTTGGAGGCGGATCACAACTATCCGCTATTCCCTCGCGCAATCGCAGGAGAATATCCTTCCGGATCTACCGTGAAGCCAGTGCTCGCGGCCGCGGCGCTCGCGGAGAAACTCATTACTCCAGCGACGACGATTTTTTCAAGCGGCGGAATTCGCGTACTCAGTTGGTTTTTTCCCGACTGGAAAGCCGGCGGCCACGGCCCGACGAATGTCGTGAAGGCGCTCGCCGAGTCGGTCAACACGTTTTTCTACACGATCGGTGGAGGAACGGACGACCATCCTGGACTCGGACCTGCGCGCATCGCCGAATATCTGCGCAAATTTGGCGTTGGAGAAAAGTTAGGTATTGATCTTCCCGGTGAAGCGACAGGATTCATCCCGACCGAGGAGTGGAAGAAAAAAACAAAGAACGAGGTTTGGTACATCGGTGACACATACCACCTCGCGATCGGCCAGGGTTACATCGCAGTGACACCGCTTCAGGTGGCCGCGTGGACTGCAGCGATTGGGAACGGCGGGACAGTGCCGGTTCCGCATCTTGTGCGGGCGATTAAAGAAAGCGCCGGGGAACCACGGGTACTTCCATGGAAGCAATCTCGCACGGTTGGTATCGAAAGTGAATACCTGCAAACAGTGCGCTCCGGGATGCGGGCGGCCGTAACGGTCGGAAGCGCGCGGTACCTTGCGGATATGCCTGTGGGCGTTGCCGGCAAAACCGGAACTGCGGAATGGAACGATCGCCGTCCTCCGCATGCGTGGTTCACAGGATTTGCGCCATATCAAAATCCCGAGATAGTCGTAACAATCCTCGTAGAAGAAGGCGGGGAAGGGAGCGCCACGGCAGTGCCAGTCGCCAAAGAATTTTTACGATGGTACTTTGGAAAAAGAATGTAACCGATCGGTAACGCTTGCGCTCACTGTGAAAGGACTCATCGTTTTGCAATATCTTCGAGGATGAGGACATTGAAATTGACATATTCAATGGTGGCCATTAGACTTTACCCCCAAAGCCACTTGTCGACATTCGTACTGATTCGTAATTCGTAAAGTACATGGAAGCAAAACCGTACTACATAACGAAAGAAGGACTAGAAAAGCTGCGGGAAGAACTCAAGTATCTGAAGGGAGAGAAGCGTCGGGAAATTGCCGCGCGAATTGAGAAGGCGAAAGAACTCGGCGATCTTTCGGAAAACGCGGAATATGCCGAAGCAAAAGATGAAATGGCCTTTGTTGAAGGGCGCATTTTGGAATTGGAAAACTCAATTTCTCGCGTCGCGGTCATAAGCCGTCACAATGCCGACACGATTACGATCGGCGCTCGGGTAACCGTGAAAACCGACGGGAAAGAGAAAATATACACGATCGTCGGCTTAAACGAAGCGGATCCGACACAGGGAAAAATTTCTAATGAGACGCCGCTCGCGCAAGCTCTCATCGGCAGAAAAACAGGCGAAGAGATTGAGGTAGCGACGCCACGAGGAAAAATGCGGTATACCGTCGTCAGTATTGAATAAATCCCCACACCTTCCTGCGGGGTATTACGGGCACTGTAATAAAAAATCAACAAAACCTCCGAATCTTGGAGGTTTTTGTTTTTCCTCGTGATGGGCTATAATCATTGGGATTGTACGCCCGCCTAAATTTTTGCACCTCGGCCGCAACGGCTGAAGTACTTTTTTCGGAAAGGCGGGAATCGACAGTTATATTCGGAATTCTAATCACTGAATGCTTCTGGGCGGGTATGACCGATGAATCCGTTGTTCGCAAAGAACGACTCAAAAAATTGTACGAAGAGGGGATTGAACCCTATCCGGCTAAAAGCAAGCGGACGCATACGGCCGCGGAGGCGCTGGCGCAATTTGAAGCGCTCCAAAAGAAACGGAAGCCCATAACGCTCGTCGGCCGGGTTCGCAGCATTCGAGGCCACGGAGGTTCCACTTTTGCGCATCTCGAAGACGGATCAGGAAGACTTCAGGTGTACTTGAAGCAAGACACGCTGGGCGAGGAAGCATACCGGCAATTCGTGGAATTATTTGATGTCGGGGATTTTTTGGAAGCAACCGGCACCCCGTTTGTTACCAAACGCGGCGAGAAAACGCTGGAAGTTACCGAATATCGGCTGCTCGTAAAAACGCTGGAATCGCTCCCGGAAAAATGGCACGGATTGACCGATGTTGAAATCCGGTACCGCAAGCGGTATCTGGACCTTCTGGCAAACCCGGACGTGCGCCGCATTTTTGAGACGCGATCGGCACTGATTGCCGCCCTCCGCGAGTTCTTGCACGACGAAAAATTTCTTGAAGTGGAAACCCCGATTTTACAGCCCATTCCCGGCGGAGCGTCTGCTGCGCCATTCGTGACGCATCACAATGCGCTTGGAGCAGATTTCTTTCTGCGCATTGCCCCGGAACTCTACTTAAAACGGCTGCTTGTGGGCGGCTTTGAGCGAGTGTTTGAGATCGCCCGATGCTTCCGCAATGAAGGCATTGATCACGCCCATAATCCGGAGTTTACGCAAGTAGAGTTCTATCAGGCCTACGCAACTGCCGAGGATCTCTTGGAGCTCACCGAACGTTTGCTTCTTTTTATTCTGGACCGCGTCGGTATGGAGCGACAATTTGAATACGATGGCAACACGATTAAGGTGAAGCCGCAGTTCGCGCGTATTCGGTTCCGAGACGCGATCAAAAAGTACGCGGAACTGGACATAGAAAATTATCCGGACCAGCCGTCTCTGCTGCGCATCGCCCAGGAGCGAGGGACGGATGTTCCGGAAACGGCAAGCAGAGGAAAGATTTTTGACGAACTTTTCAAAACGCATGTGCGCCCAAAAATCGTTCAGCCGACATTCGTTACCGACTACCCGATTGAACTTTCTCCGCTCGCAAAAAAGAATGCCGCCGATCCGCGCTATGCGGATCGCTTCCAGCTTGTTATCGGCGGGATGGAACTCGTGAATGCCTTTTCTGAATTAAATGACCCGGTGGACCAACGCGAACGGTTTAAGGAGCAGGAGAGCGCCCGCGCACGAGGCGACGAAGAGTCCCAACGGATTGATGAGGACTTCCTTGGGGCATTAGAGCACGGTATGCCTCCCGCCGCGGGATTTGGCATGGGTATTGACCGGCTCACCATGCTCCTCACGAATTCGCACAGTATCAAAGAAACGATTTTGTTTCCGACGCTGAAACCGCGTGAGAAGCTAGAGCGTAGTACGTAGAACGTAGGCCGATCGTCGTCGCCGTTACTACCTTCTACATACTAACTTCTACGTACTAATGCTATGCGCACCGTGCTCGTGTTCGGGTCGTTCGACATTATCCACCCCGGCCATGTGGCGTTTCTCCGCGCCGCAAAACGATATGGAGATCGGCTTATTGTGGTCGTCAACCGCGATGCGGCGTATCGAAAAGAAAAGGGGCGAGTACCCATTTTTTCTGAACGCGAGCGCTTGGCGCTCGTTGCGTCGCTGCGCGATGTCTCCCGGGCATATTTGGGCGATCGTCCGGGATCATGGACCGTTATCCGCCGCTTGCGGCCGGATGTCATTGGGGTAGGGTATGATCAACGAGTGGACCATCCGGGACTCGCGGCGCAGCTTATGCGCCTCCGCAAACCGCCAAAGATCGTAAAAATACAGCGATTCAATAATCGCAAGCACAAGTCATCGTTGATTAAAAAGCGCATACGAGATGCGGAGCGCAATCCTTAAATGAATGTTTCATGCTCCATGTTTTATGCCTCATGACCTATGCCCAGTAATACAACCTCGACCCGCCCCGAAAGCGTTCGGGGCGAACGCAGAAATACATCTATGAAAACACTCCGCACTTTCATAAATCATCGACTAACCTGCAATTCGACTTGCAGTCGAGGTTGATATACTGGGTATGATTGACATTAAATTCATACGCGAACACGCGGATCTCGTGAAAGAGGGGATGAGGAAAAAGGGCGTCTCCGTAGACATTGATCGCCTTCTTGAACTTGATTCGCTCCACCGCGAATATCTCCGCGAAGTTGAGAAACTCCGAGCGGAACGTGCGGTACTCGGGGAGGGAGTCGCCAAACAGCAGTCGCTCCCGCAGAGCCCCGAACTTCCGACTCTTCTTCAGCAGAGCAAGGCGATAAAGCAGAAACTCAAGGAACTGGAACCGAAGATGCACAATGCCGCAGAGGCATTGGAGTCGCTTCTCTGGCTCATTCCAAACCTCCCGAAAGACGATGTGAAGGAGGGGCGCGACGAGCGGGACAATGAAATTATCCGCGTTGTCGGGACGCCTTCTAAATTTTCCTTTGAGCCGCGTTCATCGTTTGGTCTCGGCACGGCGTTAGACCTCATTGACACGGAGCGGGCGAGCAAGGTTTCAGGGACGCGGTTCGGATACCTCAAGCGCGAGGCGGCGCTTCTTGAGTTCGCTCTCGTTCGCTTTGCGATGGATATGCTCGCAAAGAAAGAATTTACCCCGATCATCCCGCCGGTGCTTGTCGGGGAACGCGCCATGCGCGGCATGGGATACCTTGACCGAGGAAAAGATGAAATATATTTTCTGCCGGAAGACAAGCTATACCTTGTCGGGACATCGGAACAATCGGTTGGCCCGATGCACATGGACGAAATTTTTGAAGAACACGACCTTCCGCGCCGATACGTCGCTTTTTCCACCTGTTTCCGCCGCGAAGCCGGATCGTACGGTAAAGACACGCGCGGGATTTTGCGCGTTCATCAATTTGACAAGGTGGAGATGTTTTCTTTCACTCGGCCCGAAGATTCCGATGCCGAGCATGAAAAAATACTCGGCATTGAGGAGAAGCTGGTACAAGCGCTCAAGCTTCCGTACCAAGTCGTTAAAATGTGCAGCGGCGACTTAGGCGACCAAGCCGCGCGCAAATACGACATTGAAACGTGGTTTCCCTCCGAGCAACGTTATCGGGAAACCCACTCCGCTTCCACATGCACTGACTTTCAGGCGCGGCGGCTCAACATCCGTTTTCGTCGCAAAAACGGGTCATTGGAGTATGCGCACACGCTAAACGGCACGGCGGTTACCGGCCGTATTCTCATCGCCATCATGGAAAACTACCAGCAGAAAGACGGATCAATCGCGATTCCGAAAGTCTTGCACCCATATACCGGATTTAAAAAGATTGCTCATGCCTCAAGCTCGCGCCGAAAAAACATGGGTTGAGGTTAATCGCGCCGACCTCGTTCACAATCTTGCGGAATTCAGAAAACGACTCGCGCCCAGAACCGCGATCATGGCCGTCGTTAAATCAAACGCGTACGGCCACGGCGCACGCGAGGTCGCAACGAGCATTCTTGGCCGCCGGGCCGATAATCTGTGGTTTGGCGTAGACTCGGTTCAAGAAGGCGCAACTCTCCGGAAATTATCCCGACGCGTCGGGATCTTAGTGTTAGGATATACTCCGCGCGATCATCTCGCACTCGCGGCGAAGCACGACCTTCGTCTCACGGTTTATAACCGCGAAACGATCCGCTCTCTGGAGAAGATAAAAACGCGGCGCAGAATTCGCGTGCACGTAAAAGTAGAGACGGGAACGACGCGGCAGGGAGTAGGGGAGAGGGAGCTGCTTGATTTTGTAAAGCTAATCAAACGGACGCCGGAAGTTCTGTTTGAAGGGCTTTCAACGCACTACGCGAACATTGAGGATACGAGCGATCGCCGGTATGCGATGCTGCAGCTTCGTCGTTTTGAGTATGCCGCGGCTCTCCTTGAACGCGCCGGGATTCGCGTACCGATGAAACATACCGCCTGTACTGCCGCAATTCTGCTTGCTCCCGAAACCCACTTCAATCTCGCACGTCTCGGCATCGGCTTATACGGATTGTGGCCTTCGTCCAGAGTACGCGATGATGCGCGGGCGCGCGGCGTAAAACTGCGTCCGGCGCTCGTTTGGAAGACAATTGTCGCCCAAATCAAAATGGTCCCCAAGGGAACGCCGGTCGGATACGGTCTTACCGAGCGCGTGAGGCGTGCGTCAAGGATCGCCGTGCTCCCCATCGGCTATTGGGATGGCTTTGATCGCGGATTGTCCTCGCGCGGCGAGGTCTTTATTCGCGGGCAGCGTCGTAAAATCGTGGGGCGTGTGTGCATGAACATGTGCATGGTTGACGTAACCGATGCGCCGCGGGTGCAGCTTGAAGACGAGGTCATCGTACTCGGCCGCGAGATTTCTGCGGAAACGATCGCGCAAAAACTTGGAACCGTGAATTATGAAGTTGTCACTCGGATCAATCCGCTGATTCCGCGAGTGCTGGTGTAAATTATGCCTTCCCGCAAACTCCGCGTTGCCGTACTCTTCGGTGGAAAGTCGGCGGAACACGAAGTGTCGCTTGTTTCCGCGCGTGCCGTCATGGAAGGACTTAACCCCAAAAAATACGACATTGTTCCCGTGGGAATTACGAAGGAAGGATGTTGGCTTGCCGCGCCAAATGCGCTTGAACTTTTGACCTCGGGAACAGCCGACAAAGGAAGTGCCGGCCCGCTCTTGCCGCCCCCGGACCGCCAGCGGCAGGGGATTGATCCCGTTAGAAGCAAACATCAGCTGTGTTTGGACCATGGCGAGAGCCGTGAGGCGCACTTCGCGCTTTCGCCGCTTCATACCAATACGCTCCATTTGGCTTCTAACGGGATTGACGTTGTCTTTCCCGTCCTGCACGGAACCTTCGGCGAAGACGGAACGGTGCAAGGATTTTTAGAACTTGCCGGCGTACCGTATGTGGGTGCCGGCGTGCTCGCGTCCGCGGTCGGAATGGACAAAATCATTCAAAAGCAGCTTTTTGCGGCGGCCGGTTTGCCCATTGTTCCATTCCGGTGGTATGAAAGCAGGGAGGTAAAGAAAAGCGGCCGATCAGTAGTTGAACGTGTTGAAAAAGCTTTTAGGTACCCGATATTCGTAAAACCAGCAAATATGGGCTCCAGCATCGGGATTACAAAAGCTCACAACCGTCATGAACTGCTCGCAGGGCTTCGCGCTGCCGTCCATTTTGACAGAAAAATCCTCATAGAAAAAGGCATTCAACGCGCGCGAGAAATAGAAATTGCCATTTTAGGAAACCACGACCCCGTCGCATCAGTGCCGGGAGAAGTAGTTTCGTCAAATGAATTCTACGACTACAACGCGAAATACGTTGATGGCAAATCAGTCACGCACATACCGGCGCAATTGCCGCCGCGCCTTTCTCTGCGGCTCCAAAACCTTGCGCTTCGCGCCTTCCGTACCTTGGACGCTTCGGGCATGGCTCGGGTTGATTTTCTGCTCTCCGCGGACGGGAAACGTGCATACGTGAACGAGGTAAATACCATTCCCGGTTTTACGCCCATAAGCATGTATTCCAGACTGTGGGAAGCGAGCGGCGTGCCGTTTTCAAAACTTCTGGATCGGTTAATCGCATTGGCGCTTCAGCGCCATAAAGAGATGCGCGCGCTCGCGCGGCGACCGTTATGAGGTCAAGCTCGTGGAAAGCAAACCGATCCCTCCGGATTCGACGGGATTACTCCCGTAAGCAATTTCAAAATTACATGTTCCGGAGCCGCCACGAGCGGCGGATGTCGCTCAAAATACGATTTTTCGCGGCGCTTGCGATCATTATTTTCGGACTCGGGATCGGACTGCAATTCTCGCCGCTCCTCGCCATCCAAAACATTGAAATTGCGGGAACGGGGGATACTCCGCAGGAGGAGATTCGCGCCGTTCTTCGCGAGGAGACAAGCAAGCGGCGACTGCTTATTTTTCCGCAAACGAACATCGCGTTTTTTGACGCGCGGAGCGCGAGCGCAAAGCTCCGCGAACGCTTCCCAATCATCGCGGAAGCGAACATGGAACGAACGCTCGCGCGAACGGTGCGCGTTCGCATCCGCGAACATACAAAAACCATGATCCTGGCAGGCCTCACCGAGGCCCACTACCTTGGCGAGGGAGGGGAGAGGATCGCAGCTATCTCCGAAGAATTTTTTATTTACGATGAAACTGCCAGTGGAACGAAGCGTCTCATCACTGACATCCGGGATGATGCAAAAAAACAACTTCCGGTTCTTTTTCTATCTGAAACAAAAGGGGAGGTATCCGCGCCGCTTTTTGCCGCCGTGAAGCTGCTCGGTGTGGAACTGCCGAAACGCGCAGTCCCGGTAACCGCGTTTGTCTATGAAACGACGGAAGGAAAGCTCATTGCAAAGACAGGCGAAGGATGGAGCGCGTACTTTGACCCCGCACGCGGTAATCTTTCCGACCAAGTAGAGGGTCTTGCCGCAGTGCTCTCGCAGGAGATAAAAGACAGAAAAAGTATAAGTTATATTGACCTGCGTTTTGAAAATCGCGTTTATTTTAAATGAGGATTTTCCACCAAAGGCGGATTGTAACTGTCCCGCGAAACGGGATCCCGCTTCGCGGGACTTACGAAAATTTCTTCGTCTTTTGGACTCGCAATTTTCGAGCCAATTACAACAATGTGCGACACATGAAAGATGGTCTTCTGCGCCTCGAGAGGCTAACAGAGTTAAGTCAAAATTTACCCTTCGACCCTTCGACAAGCTCATGGTGGGACTTTCGAGTGAGCCTCAGTCGAACTCTGAGCCGAGTCGAACCACAAGCTCAGGGAATAAATTGTTGAGAGACGACGTGAGTTTCGTCTCCTCTACGGAGCCGTTGGGCATATATCTCGCTGCTTTTTGTTTCTGTAAGGAGCGCTTATTTTTCTTTATCTAGTGTCGCATAAACACGTTTTACGAACACTAGACAGTGTCGTAAAACGTGTTGTCTATGTTAT
>JBBTXB010000042.1:0-4230 GCA_038062475.1 Patescibacteria group bacterium | reverse complement strand
GTGTCGTAAAACGTGTTGTCTATGTTATACGACACTCTAACGTAGTGTCGTATAAACACGTTTTACGAACACTAGACAGTGTCGTAAAACGTGTTGTCTATGTTATACGACACTCTAACGTAGTGTCGTATAACATATATTGTGCGACACTAGCTACATCTAAACAACGCGCGGTCTTTCTACTCCTCTACCGATTTTGTCACATTGAAAATACTACTGAAACAAGTACTGCAACGGATCAGCGGGAACGCCGTTTAGACGTACTTCAAAGTGCAGGTGCGGCCCTGTGGTAAGGCGGCCTGCCCCCGGGGTCCCGGGCAAACCCCCCGAGTAGCCGATAATGTCTCCCCTGTCAACAAATGAGTCTTCGGCTACGATCATACGCAGGAGATGCCCGTATACAGTTGAAAATCCGCCGTTGTGGATCAACATGATGTAGTTATAGCCCATCCCGGCGTCTCGCACCCTCGCGACATACCCCGGAGCCGGAGCGCGCACCGCTGTCCCCTGCTTCGCGCGAATGTCCAACCCCGGATGCTCGTACACATAGCGAAACGGATAATCCGGATCGTGAAAATAGGTTGTAATGCCTCGGGATGGATCCACGGGCCATGAGAGGATGACGTCTCCGCTGCGGAAGCTCTGGTCTGATTCTTCCAACCGACTCCGGAGACGAGATTCCAATGCGCGGAGATCCGTATCTGCCGCTTGTTCCTCGCTTCGCAGGCGCGCAAGGAGCGTCTGGAATGACTCGCGAGAACTTCTTGTTTCTGAAAGGAGCGCTTCTTTTCCGGCGCGTTCCTCTTCAATGCGCTCCTTTTCTTCCTCAAGGCGCGCGTTTAACGATGCGAGCGAGCGTCTCTTGGCGTCTGCTTCTTCCTTTTTCCGTCCCAACGCATCATGTATTTCCTCTACGCCGCGGAGGGCATCGGCAGTCCCCCCCTCCACATCTTCAAGATATTTCAATTCCTGAAAAAATTCAGAAAACGAATCGTTCAAAAGGAGAACCTCCAAATAACTCCGCCGGTCGGCGCGATCAATAAGCCGAATAAACTCCGCCAGTTGGTCTTTTCGCCGCGCAATCTCCTGCTCCTTCTCTTTGATTTGCGCTTCAATTCCTTGGATCTCAAGTTCTGTTTTTTCAATTTCAACTTTCGTCGCTTCAATGTCTAGCTCTGTTTTGGCGATTCTATTCTCTAAAATACCCAACTGGGTCTCAAGCGTTGCGGTTTCTTTCCGTTTTTTATCAATCGCGCGCTGATACTCGGATGCCTTCTGCTGAAGCTCTTCCAGGCGTTTTTTCTTTTCTGAAACCTGATCGCTCAAGTTAAAAACTTCAGTGCGTATTGCCGGCTCGCTCTGATTTTCGGCAATACTAAACCGTATCCCGGCAATAAGAACCCCGCTGGATACAAGAATGAGGAGCGCCAGCGTTTGTTTTCGTATGTTTTGGTTATCCATGAGAGGCAATACTCTTAGCGGCGCGCGCAATCCTTCGCAACACCTCTTCCTTACCCAGAGCGGCCGCAACGGCAAACGGTCCCGGAGACGCCGCGCGCCCCGTAAGAGCAACCCGCATCGGCCACAGTACTTCACCGGTCCCGAATTTCCGCTCTTCCAGCCACGCCTTAATGCGCTTCTCCAGTTCTTTTTCAGTAAACGCCTTTGTAGGCAATGACGAGAGGAGTTCAGAAAGGCGCTCCAAACGCTCTTTCGTTACGGAAAGCGGCGTATCTTTCCACGGAATGAGATCCGGCGTCGGCGGTGGCAGGCGAAAGAAAAACTCGGTCATGTGCGGAATGTCGCCCAACCGCACGATCCGCTCTTGCTCCACGACGAGAACCGTCTCCAATTTTTTCATCAGAAGCTCCTCTCCGTTCTCATGCGCCATGTATCGTTTCCCTTCTTTTCGGATAAGCTCGGCGTGCAGTAAATATGGAAGCGCTTGTCGAACGAGATCCCCCGGCTTCAGCTGCCGAATATAATAGCCGTTCATCCAATCTAATTTTTCCACGTTAAACACTGCGCCTGATTTATTGACTCGGGGAAGCGAGAACGCCGCTGCTAATTCTTTCAATGAATATACTTCCCGGTCGCTTCCGGGATTCCAACCAAGAAGCGCCACGAAATTCACAAGCGCGTCCGGGAGATAACCCTTTTTCGCGTAATCTTCAACAGCAACGTCTCCTTGGCGCTTGGAAAGCTTGCTGCGATCGGCGTTCAAAAGAAGCGGCAAATGCGCAAACTCCGGCGGCTCCCATCCGAATGCGCGGTACAGGAGCAGGTGCTTCGGCGTGGAGGGAAGCCACTCTTCTCCCCGAATCACATGGGTAATGCGCATGAGGTGATCGTCAACCACATTTGCAAGATGATAGGTGGGAAACCCATCGGACTTCAGAAGCACCTGATCGTCTATGAGACGATTTTTAAAACGCACTTCGCCGTGGATGCGGTCAACAAATTCGGTACTCCCCTCCTCCGGAACGTTCAGGCGAATAACGAACGGCGTGCCCTGTTGCAGTGCGGCCTTACATTCTTCTCCGGATAATTTTTTACAGCGTCCGTCATACATGGTTGGTTCTTTCCGCGCCATCTGCGCTTGTCGCATTTCCTCCAGACGTTCCGGAGTGCAAAAACAGCGATACGCACTCCCCTTTCGGAGGAGTTCTTCAACGTGGGTTTTGTATGTCGGAAGCCGCATTGACTGAATGTACGGTCCGCAGTTTCCTTTTTCGTACAAAGTTTGCTTTCCGTTTTCACCGTCAAGAAACGGCCCTTCATCATACTGCAGCCCCGCCCACGTGAGCGTCTGGATAATGTTTTCTACACCCCCCGGTACCGCGCGCGTACGATCCGTATCCTCAATGCGCAAAATGAACGTCCCGCCGTGCTTGCGAGCGAATAAAAAATTATAGAGCGCGGTGCGCAATCCGCCGATGTGCAAAAAACCGGTCGGCGATGGCGCAAACCGAACTCGAACAGGTTTTTTTTGTGCTCGTTCACCTCTCATACCACACTCGTTCCGAGGTCTTTATACAATCGTCTTCCTCTCTTTCTATTTTACACTGTTTTTGGCCCCAATAGAAAAGAGTCTCGATGCCTTCGCCTTCCAGCTGGCGACTGTCCCGGGCATGATTCTTATCGTGAGTTGGGTCGCTCTTTGGCACCTGCTTGATCTCCGCCTTGCACGATTCCTTCCGTGATAAGCGCCCCTGACACTTCGGGGGTTTTTTGTTACTCGCCCGACCCGCCCAAATTTTTGCGCATCCGGAGACGGTCGTAGTGGACTAGAAGACGATGCCAGCAATCCGCTTTTCAGAAAAAGTTGTCGATCGCCGCAGTGCAAAAACTTAGGCGGGTTCGTTGGGAGTTATCCGCCCGAGGCGGACCTCCGGCGGATGTGCTATTGACTCGACAACTATTTTAGGGTATATGTATCCCTTGCCCTTTCAAAGGAAAACCCAATGTTCGCACGCATCTCGGGCGCCATTCTGCTTGTCTTGGGCATCGTGACCGCAGGAATGGTTTTCTGGGCATATACCCCAGCGGATCCGGAGGCGATCTGGAAGCCACTGGGGCTTCATTACGCATCGCTCGTCTTCCTGGCCGTCTGGTTCCTCTTCTCTGCCGGCAGCATGACATTGCTCGTATTCCGTCGCGGCTGGCCGCTCCTCTACTGGCTTGGAGTACTCGCATTCATCCTTGCCTCCGCAGCGCACTTCCTCACCTATCGCGCTTCCGGCAAACCGTTCATGGTTGCCGAAGCGGATGTCGTTCTTCCGCTCTCCGCGGCGACGATCGTTCTGTGGATCAGTGCGGGATTCGTCGCGTGGCTCCGTTGCCCGGAATTCTTCCTTCCACGGAAACTGCGCTGATCCCGTTAGAGGCCGCCCTGTCCGCCTCGGGCGGACTACGACCGCCTAGGGTCCCGTTAGAAGTAACCCGCCCGCAGGCCCTTACGGGCGCGCAAGCGCGGGCGCGACTTCTAACGGGATGGGGCGATCTACCTCTAACGGGACTGACCCCCCTCACCCTTATCTCTCAAAGGTGAGGGATTTTTTGTTTAAACCTTTCCCGGATGACTGCGATAGGAAAAAGGACGACCGCATTCCAAATTCTCTGAACTCGCCACGGCTCCCCGACAAGCCGCCACAGCCATTCCAATCCCGCACGCTGCAAAAATAGCGGCGCCCGCATGGCTTCTCCGGAGAGAAAATCAAATGCGCCGCC
>JBBTXB010000041.1:0-2827 GCA_038062475.1 Patescibacteria group bacterium | reverse complement strand
AAGGAGACGCTTCCGTCATGAGCGCGGCGAAGGATTTTCCCTCTGAGAATCAAGGTTTGTACCAAATTCCGAAAGGGTGTCCTTGGTGTTGAGCCATGCCGGGGTTCTGGCGATTCCCATATAAGCGGGATAACTGCTCCAAGGATAATCAAGGGCAGATTTCACCATTCCTGCTTTAACTGGATTTTGATGGATATAACGGGATAATGTGAGAAGATAATTTTCTTTGTCTACAAGCAGAGCTTTGAAGCGCCCTTGAAAAAGGTGGCCAGGGCGTTTGTGCTTGCGGTTAAAAAACTGGGTATAGACTCCATTGACATGGCGCATCGGCAGGGAGAGCATGCCTGCCTTTGTTTCCAGCAGTATGTGGTAATGATTGGTCATCAAAACATAGGCGTGGACCGAAAGGGCCCACCTGGCGGCTGCTTCACACAAAAGATCTAAAAAGCGAAATCTGTCTTCATTGTCTCGGAAGATTTCCTTCCGTTCATTGCCACGAGATAGGACATGGTAGAAGGCGCCAGGGTATTCGAGTCTTAGAGCGCGGCTCATCCTGGCAGGCTAGCAAGTGATAACTCATAATTCAAGAGTGACCCCAACACGCAGCAATTCCGCAAACCCCAACACAACAAGGCGTAAGTTCTCCAAAATCGACGCTACGCAAATTCGCAAGGCAATTTTTCGTTTTTGCCGCTGCCAGGAGGCGGGCGGGAGCTCCAAAATAAGATTTTAGCCAACGCCAAGTGCCCGCGGGCCGTGGCTTCGCGGGGGCAGCGTAGCAGCTTTAACGATTGAAAGGATCAGGGAGGCTGAGCCAGCCAGGGCGGACTCGGCCAGAAGGATCCCGCCAGGCCTCGCGCTAAATCATCGGCCAACAGCCGGGCCAAATGTAAGCGAGTTTTACCCTTGCGCATTGCCGCCTTGAGACTCCTCTGGAAAAATACGGTCGTCAAAGAGAACGTCAAAGATAAAATCCAAAGAAACGCCAACATGGCCACTGGATGGTGATGGTAATTGTGGTCCAAATGCCAATGCTGGGTAAGTTCACCAAAGCCTCTCGTTTCTTCATCCCATCGGGCATGGCCCCAGCGTGCGATTAACTCCAGGTGAGGTTGGGCCTTACCATTGGGGGTGAGCGCCGCCCATCGCCAGTCCTCCTGGAATTCTCTTTCTTGCTTTTGCCCGCCGATAACCTCTGTTACCTTTTGCGTTTTAAGCTCGCGCACGACCCGGACCGGCCGGCCCAAAGACTCCCAGGAAGTCAGCCCATTAAAATCCCAAAGCGTGGTTTGGCTTTCGGCGGTCTTGGGCCCCTCTTGCGGCTCCGTCACTTTGAGCAGTCCCTCCACGTCCTGGTACAAGTCGCGGTTTTCCTGTTTGAGCACGACCACCAGGTAGTAGCCCATTGCCAGAACCTTGAGCGCAAAGGGGGCTTGCAGATAAAAAGCATCCGCTGTCAGGGCATCAAGAAAACGGGGACAGCGCCCATGAAACCGATCCAGAAGCCTCAAGGCTGCCGTTACTTCCGTATCGCCGGGTTCCAGGGGTTCGATTTCTAAGATCACCGCCGGGGTCACCCCCACCAACTGGAGGTATACGTAACGATGGTAGTACTCAATGTCCGGCTCTTGGTCTGTGCCTAAGTTGCGCTTGAGGCACTTGCCGCAACAAAGGCTGCGACTCTTGTAGGTTTCAATTCCGTCCAAGGCGCCTACCCAGTGGATATCGGGATAGAGACGCTTAAGGGCTTTTTTGCGCTTGAAGCGCTGGGCTATGGCATCGCTAAAATTGCGCAAGCCATCTAAAACAATGCGTTCTAAGCAATAGCCGATGGTATCGGCCGATGGCTTTTTGGGGCCGGTCCACGCGTCCCAACGCCGGGGCAGGCGCAGTTGCTCTTCGAGTTCATTGAGACTTCCTAAGCGTTGCGCCATCATGCCAAAGACGCTTAAGAAAACGGCTGAGGTTGGGAATTGGCAATACTGCCGGGTGTCTTTGAGCCCCGAGACAAGATGCGTAAAATCCCAGGTTCGATCCAGATAACGGGCTAGGCGGCCGAGCACTTTATAGCAAGCAGGGCGTTTTAAGAATTTTTCTCCCGCCCTATCCTTTCCCAATAGCTGTCTCCAAGAGTCATGAGCAGGGATTTGGCCTCCTGGTAGCGCTCCACCCACTGGCGCGCTTTTTCCAACTGCTCCTTGGGAACACATTTCATCCTAGGTTTACCTTTTTTACTCTGGCTGACATACCAAGACAGATGCCAATGGCGCTTGGCCTTAGCGCAACGACAGTAGGACCGCCCGCAAGGATGCTTCATTTGCACCCAACTGGCGCGCAGAAGCTCCGGTTCCTTTACATTGAGGATTTGGCGTAAGCGTGAGAGAGTGGATCGTTCGAGCACGGACAACGGATAGCGATTTGACACAGGGACCTCCTTATTACCTTATATTATTAGTATATATAAGTAAAAAAGGCAGAAATAGTCAAGCAGGCGAATGCGAATTTGCTCAGAAAACCGGAGGGGCTGGGTTACTCTCGGAAAACGGAAGGGTTAGGGGGTGGGTTTGCGGAATTGCTGATCCATAGGAGGACTGGACGATCACCTGTGCAATGATCATGATGCGCCTGCCAGCCTCTGGCACCGGGAGCGCCTTCAACCAGGCAACACGGAAATTCGGCAGCAGTCCCCCCATTGAAAAACCTTTAAAGAAGACAGATAGGCAGATGACGGCTGGCATCGCTAATTGAATCCCAAAATATATACCCATGCCGAAGATGGCATTTATGGCTTCCGGAAATCCCTTCAATCCATCGACTACTGCTATTA
>JBBTXB010000040.1:0-12285 GCA_038062475.1 Patescibacteria group bacterium | reverse complement strand
CGGACTACGGGACGGGGCAGGCCGCAGGCGTTTCGTGCGGGGTCGTTCTGGAACCGCGGACATTGCCGGACTTGGGGCGTGGGCGTTGTTCATCTCGGTAAACTTTGATAGAACAGAGGCGTACCTATGCGACACTTGCGAGATATTTTTTTACGTATATGCGCGTGGTTGCGGCGCCATAATGCGCTTGCAGCGCTCCTCGTGTTTCTCGCAGCGCTTTTGCTCTACCTGCCGCTCCAGCTTCACCCCAGTTTTGCGGATCCCGATTCGTTTTACCATGCGAAAAGCGCTCTCCTCCTGCGCGACCGCGGCTTCATCCATGAATTTCCATGGCTGCGATTTACAATCCTGAACGATCCGTTTGTTGATCACCACCTCGGCTATCATCTCGTGCTCATCCCGTTCGTGACCGTATTTCCTCCGCTTTTCGGGATGAAAGCCGCGGCGCTTCTCTTTGCCGCTGGCGCGGTAGCAACTTTTTTCTTTCTCCTCCGACGCCTGCAGATTCCCGCCGCACTGCTCTGGACTACAGTGGTCGCGACGGCGCAACCGTTTATATTCCGCGCGAACATTGCTCGCGCGCCAGCGCTCGCGGAAATCCTGCTTTTTTTGGGATTTCTCGCCTTATTTGAAGGACGCACGCTCTTTCTTTTTTTGACGACACTTATCTTCGTCTGGTCATATAACGCGTGGCCGGTACTGTTCGCGGCATTGTTCGCGGTGATCCTCGGCGAACTTCTTGTGGCGGCGGGAGGCACGGGGAGGAGGGCGGTTGTGTCTGTGCTCACGCGAAGGATAGCGACATTCGGCGCCATGTCCGCCGCTGCGGCGATGGGTCTGATTATAAACCCATACTTTCCTGAAAATCTCGCATTTTCTTGGCTCCATATCGTCGGGATCGGACTGCGGAATTATCAAGACACGATCGGGGTTGGCGCGGAATGGTATCCCTACGCATTTCTTGATCTTGTGAAAGACGCGCCGCTTCCGTTTCTTGCGCTTGTATTCTCCGGTGTTTTGTTTGCGATCGGGGTCCGTGCCGGAGAGTTCCGCGAGGCGGAAGTTGAAAGGCGCTTTACGCACATATTTACCGCACTCATTCTTGCGGGCGGATTTTTTGTTCTGACGCTGAAGTCGCGGCGCAACGTGGAGTTTTTAATTCCGAGCATGACGCTTCTCTCCGCGACGGTTTCTGCATTCGTTTTTGGCAGTGATTCTCTGCGGACGACGCAGGAAGCGCTTCGGCGGACACCGCTCCTTTTGGCGGGGGCGGCCTCCTTCACTGTTCTTCTCGCAGTGATCGGGGGACAAGGAATTACGGCTGCCCGCCGCGATCTTATCGGCGGGTATCCGTGGTCGCGGTATGAACGGGCGGCCGGATATCTCCGCGTCACGCTTCCCGAAGGCGCTACCGTCATTACCTCCGACTGGGATGATTTTCCATCACTCTTTTATTGGAATGATCGGAGCACGTACGTCATTGGATTGGATCCGACCTATATGTATCTGTACGACCGCGATTTGTACCGTGCGTGGGTTGACCTCACACAAGGGCGCCTTGCCCCGTCCCGCAGTCCGTCCCGACCTGTCGGGACGGGATCCCTGGCTCCGCCAGCTGGCGGAGGGATGGGGGGTTCCGGCGATCTTGTTTCAGTGATTCGTGACCGGTTCCATGCAAGCGCCGTGCTCATTGATAATGACCATGAGGCGATGCGGAATCTTTTTGCAACCGACCACCGGTTTGAACGCTGGTATGAAGACGACGAAGCTGCTATTTACGGCATCGGAAGACCCCCATCATCATTCTCTCGCTCCTCGGCTGACGCATCCGCGCTATGAAACATCGGGCAGCAATTGCGATCGCGGCGCTCGCTCTTACCGCATTCGTTCTGCGGTTCGGTATCGCTGTCCTGTTTCCGCAATGGACCTATGCGAGCGACATGATAGTTTACCAAAATTGGATAGAAATTTTGCGGCATGTGCCGGTTACAGACTATTATCGCACCGTTTCCACGCAGTTCATCGCTCCCTATCCGCCGCTCTTTCTCTATGTGTTAAAAGCGCTCGGTCCGTTTGTCGGAGCAGTATCGCGTCCGGATCTCGTGGTAAAATTTCCGGCAATGCTCGCCGATATAGGCGTCGGCGCAACGATATTTTTTTACGGGAGACATCGCTGGGGATCAAAGAAAGGTTTTATCGCGGCGGCAGCGTTTCTGTTTAATCCCGCCGTGATTCTCGTTTCCGCCGTGTGGGGCCAGACCGATGCGCTGTACGCCCTTCCGCTTCTCCTCGCGTTCCTTGCCGCCTCTGCAGGCAGACCGGTCGCGGCTGCGGGATTGGGAGTTGCTTCGGCGCTTCTCAAGGTGCAGGGAGCAGTGTTTTTGCCGCTGCTTTTTACGGTGATCGCGATCCGCGATCGTAAGCGTCTCGGCCGCGCGGCGCTTGCCGCGGGGGCTGCGGCCTTCATTGTCCTGCTCCCGTTTCTTGTTTCCGGTCGCATAACGGATGTCCTCGCGGTTTATACGAGTCATTCGGTCGCCAAATATCCGTGGGTTTCCGTGTATGCATGGAACTTCTGGTGGCCGCTTGCCATCACCTCGCCTACCCTCTATCTTCCGGACACCGGGACTGTGTTCGGTGTTTCGTTTCTTTCAATCGGCGTGCTGCTCTTTGGCGCGGCATACCTCGCTATTCTCGCGGCGGTTTTCTTCCGGCGCGTTTCGCCGCTGCCTGCCGCCGCGTTTCTCGCTTTTTCCTTCTTTATGCTCCCGACCGAAATCCATGAGCGGTATCTCTTCCCGACGTTGGTGTTTTTGCCGATGCTTTTCGGAATGGGGAGAGTGTTTGCGGTGAGTTTCGCCGCGCTTTCGGCGACATTCGCCGCTAACTTGTATTTCGTTCTGCCCTTCGTTTCCGAGCCGGCGCGGCTCCTTGCGCGTCCCGAGACCGTTCCCGCATGGCTTCTCACGAATGTCGGCTGGATCGTGAACGGCGTGGTGTTTCTTGCGCTTATTTCGCATGCTGTACGCACCGCGCACTTTTGTAACGGCCGTGTAAAAAGTGACCACGATGTATGAGCTCGGTTCTTATCGTCATTCCCGCTCATAATGAAGAACTGGTGATCGAGCGCAACATACGTACGCTCTATGATTTTTGTTCCAAGAATCTTTCGATCCATGACTGGAACATTCTCGTTGCTTCAAACGGCTCCGCGGATGCAACGGCGGCGATCGGAGCGCGGCTTTCGCAAGAATTGCCTCGCGTCGCCATCGTTGATTTTTCGGAAGGCGGGCGCGGTCGGACGCTCCGCCGCGTATGGGGAGATCCCGTCCCGCAAACGGGATGCCGTCTGCGGCACGTGCGGGACCCCGCTTTGCGGTGGGAGGCCGACATCCTCGTCTACATGGACGCCGATCTTTCAACCGATCTTGAAGCGTTACCGAAGCTGCTTGAAGCCGTTGCTTCCGGTGCGGATGTCGCCATCGGATCGCGGTTTGCGAAAGGCGCGAAAGTTGATCGGAGTCTCGCCCGCGAAGTTGCCTCTCGCGGCTACCGCGCACTGGTGCGCATCGTGTTGGGACTGCGCGCGAGCGATGCGCAGTGCGGCTTTAAAGCGATTGGCGGCAGCGTGTTTCGCGAGCTGGCGCCGCGGCTTCGCGACAACAATTGGTTTTTTGACACCGAGTTGCTTCTTCACGCCGAGCGGCGCGGGTACATGGTAGCGGAGATCCCCGTTTCATGGGTTGAAGATCGCGTGAAAGGAAGAAAGAGCACGGTGCGTCTCCTCCGCACCATCATTGATTATATAAAAACAGTTGTCGCTTTCGGATTCCGCGAAGGGTGGAGGGGGTGATTAGAGACAACTGCTAACAATTACGCTCACTGTGAGTGGAGGGGTGAAACAGGCATCCAACATTTCGTTCACTGTGAAAGAGCTCATTGTATTTATAATATTTCGTTAAGGAATACTCGCTCTTTCAAACGTTCACTCCAATGTTGGATGTCTGTTCGTGAGGGGATAATTGGTGAAAACTCGTCCTTTCAAACGCTCGCTTTAATTGTCAGCATTTGTCTCTGTGTGGGATGAGAAGGGCTAGGAATAATCGTCCATTCAACGTTCACTCCAATGTTGGATGTCTGTTCATGATGAGATGATTGGTAGAATACTCGCCTTTTCAAGCGTTTGCTCACATGCGTGGCGTTTGCTTTAGAGACCTCTGTAAAACTCCAAAATTTATTCCCTGAGCCAAGTCGAAGGGCTAAATTTTGGCTACAATCAGGGTACGGCCTTCGACAAGCTCGGGCCATAACAGACTTTTGCAGAGGTCTCTTTAGAATAAAGATGGGGGATTGAAGAGTCGTTCATTCAAACGCTCACTCCAATCATCGTCCGTTGCTTTTTGGGGAGATGATAAATGCTGGAAGGGCTTTTTTGATTTCAAACCGTGGGGAGGCGCCACGGTCGCTGGCTTGGACGAGGAAGCCGTCAAGGACAACGAGCCGCGCTTCAATGCGATAGTTTTTGCCCGGAAGATCGGGCACGCGGAGTGTATATCGCGAGCGCACGATTTCATTTGGTTTCCACTCGGATGTGGGGTAGAGCCCGCCGGCAAGCGGGTGGAATTTTTCGTAGACGAGAGAGCCGTCTGCGGCGCGCACGGAAAATTCAACGGCATAGTTTTCGGTGAGCGTCTCTTTCGTTTGCAAAAAGAGATCAAAGGTAAGTCCATCGCCGTCTTGTGGCTCCGTTCCGAGGAACATGATCGGACCGAGGTCTTTCAACTCGCCTGCCCTCACGCCAATGTTGAATTCTGTAAGGCCGTTGGTGTGGGGGTAAACTTCAAAGAGTGTCTCGGGAAAGATTCCCCGTTGGAATAGAACGAGGGAATCACTCATCTCCGCAATGCCAAATCCGCGTTCTTTGATAAGTGCGCGCAGGCGCGCCGGAGCGGAGGCATAGGCATCGCGCGTCCAGGCGGTTTTCGGAAATTGCAAACCGTAGATTAGGAAATCGGCGGTATCAATGAGGAGATAGTCAATGTTCTGGGGCAGAGCATACGGCGCCGCGCCGAACTGGGTCAGTCCGAGGAATACATAGTGGAGTGAGGCGAAATTTTGGCGGCTCGAGAGCTGGGGGAGAAACGCATAACTCGCCGCCACTCCCGCCTCGGCTGGTATTGCAGCGATCATTCGCTGCGCTTCAGAAACGAGCGGATCATTTTTTGCCAGCCGCAGCGATTGAATTGTTCCCGGAATAGGTCCCAAGGCGGCAGCACTGTAGAGCGTTGTTACCGCAAGGAGGAGCGGAATCAGAACAGGATGACGTTTTGTAACCCAGCCGAGCCTGGGGAGTGTTGGGAGCGCGCGGATGCCGAAGATGAATGCCGCAAAAAGCGCGGGGAGAAACAGAGAGACGTAATGCGTTTCAAAGATGAGCGAGCTTCCTCCCGCCACGAGGAGCATGAATTGCGCGAGTTGAAAGACGGCGATGACGAGCGCTTGGGGCGCAATGAGGGGAACAAAGAGGAAGGGGATGAGAAGGCCAAGAATCATCTCGACATTCGCGAGCGTCCCCACGTGCGCGAGTACTGACAGGGGATGCCTCACCATGTTTGCCGCCATTTCTCCGAAGGAATTCCCGAGCCAGCCGTAATAGATGAGGAATTTGTATGCGCCGCCGATAGCGAAATGCGCGATCGTGCGGCTTGCGAAGAGGAACCACGCGGCACCTCCCGCCAACGGTATCGCAATCCATGCAATATTGCGCCTTCGGACTAATCCGTAGAGACCGAAGCCGGCGACAACGAGCGCGACGTCCTCCCGCACAAGGAGCGCAAGCGCGAGCATTCCGAGAAATGGAAGAAGGCGCCTTCGCTCAAAAAAGAGCAGTGCGGCAAGAAGCGGCGGAATGGCAAACGGAAGCGTGTGCCACTCAAAAAGTTGGATGTTCCAGACGAACGGGTTCGCGAGCCAGGCGAGCGCGATGCCGAGCGACCCCCATCCCTCCGCCAGCTGGCGGAGCCAGGGAGCCTGATCGGTCTCCCGCAGAGGTGCCGATCGGACCACGGGACGGGGCAGGCACCTTTCGCGTGCGGACGGGTTTTCTAAGATTTCTTTTGCCAGGAGAAAGATGAGAAAGGCCGAGCCGCCGAGTGTCAGCGCCTGGAGGACGATCAGTATTTTTGGTCCGGGAGCGAGGGCATAGAGCGGCGCAAGGAGGAGAAGAATCGGTTCAAAGTGATCGCCGAGCGTCGGATGCGGGTGGATTGTGAGCGCGAACGGCTGGCCGTGAATCGTGTTCCACAACGCTTGGTTGTAATAGGCGAGGTCAATCGCGTTGTAGCGGAACGCGGCGAGCTTGCCCAAGCCGAGGGCAACTGCTGCGACTACGAAGATCGCGCATGCAAGCGCGAGGATGATAAGATTCCGGCTCTTGTTTCCGAGCTTCATATTCTAGTATCATAAAGCTCCATCGTTCTTTTTCACAGGAGGCCGCAGTGTCTCTTACCGCAGGAAAGAGCTTTCAGGTTTACGCCAGCGATTTCCATCTCGGCGAGGGGACTCATCTCGCCGACGGGGCTCTGAATCTGCTCGAGGACTTCGAGCACGATGACGACTTTTCGGCATGGCTTCGAGCGCTCCACGCGCAATTCGGGGGCGTTCGCGCCGACCTGAACCTCATGGGCGATATCTTTGATCCGCTTCAGGTTCGCTTCTTGGGCGAGCTGGTTGATCCGCCGGAAGAGCCGGCCGCGGTCTACAAGCTGAAGCAGATCATCAAGGGACATCCGCGATTCTTCGAAGCGCTTGTTTGGTGGGTGGGCTGCGGACGGCGCATTCGTTTCTTCATCGGGAACCACGATGCCTTCCTTGCCTGGCCGCGCGTGCAGGAACTCCTGCAGAGTACGATTGCCCAACAGGAGCCGGAATTGGTTGAGGTCGTCCAACGCCTTACCTACGAGGGAACGTATTGCGAACACGGCAACCGCGACACGCTTTCCCGATTGAACTGGGACGAACTCTTTACCGAACTTCCGGGAAGCAAGCAGCGGATTTTGAATATGCCGGACGGCACGCCGCTTGCGGTAAAGCTCATCAACGCGCTGAAGCTCCAGAACCGGCACGCGGGACGCATGGCGCGCCACATCGCGCTCTACCGCGACACGCTGTTCCGAAACTGGAGGTTCCTCTGGTTCTGCGCCTCGCAGTGGTTTCGCACGCTCGCGGGCGTCGCCAGTCAGTTTTGGAATGAGCGCGGTCGGGGTCGTGCGACGCGTCTGCGCCGCGCAGCCGCAATGCTTCTCAAAATCATCGGCTACTCTTTTTGGGACGAGGTGTTCGGCTACAGTTTGGAACGCGAAGCGCGAACGATCGTCCGTGAGAAGCGGGTTGATGCAGTGATTTTTGGGCACACCCACACCTGCCTCAAGAAGCTCATTGGCCGCAGCTGGTACGCGAACACTGGAACATGGTCCACGCGCTACGCGGTGGTGCCGGCGCGCGGGTTTTGGGGCCGGATTCGCACCTTCTTCCGCCCCACATTCGAGCGCGCCGACAAGCTCACCTACGTGGTTACGGAACACGAAAACGGTCGCACCACAGACGTTCGGCTGGAAGAGTAGGCACCTTGAAGAGCGTCCCTTGACGGGGCGCTATTTTTATTGCCGGCAGATAGCTCGTTCCCGCGGAACGGCGCGAGAGCGGTGTAGTCATTTTGTCGCGATCGCGACAAAATGACTACAGAGACCTCTGCAAAACTGGCAAATTTTATGCCCTGAGCCTGTCGAAGGGTTAAAATTTGCCCAATCGTCGTTAGGCCTTCGACAAGTTCAGGCCATAACGACGAGTTTCGCAGAGGTCTCTATAAGAAGATGACGAAGATGGTCGTGGAAAAATCCCTCGCACCAGGAGGATTTTTTATTACATGGAACCATTCGTACGAATGGTTCCTAGATTATGAAGATTTTTTGGGACCTCTGCAAAACTCCAGACTTGCAAGAGATTTTTAGATTACCACTTTTCCCACGGCCGTAGGAAAAGTGGTAATGCGATTGGTTGGCTGGTTGCGCCGTTACCCAAGGACATTGCCCAGATATTTACAATATTTGACATCGGTTGACAGGGATCTAGAAGGAAGTCTTGACTTTTTTATGAAAATAGGGCATTGTTTTGTGTTCTGGTTGTACTGGTTCGTGCATTGAAAATTTAAACATACGGAGGATTGCAATGGCGGAAGGACAGAACCCCGCACAGGGCCGCCCTCAACGCGCGGGCGGCGATGATCCAGGCCGGCGTGTTGCCGCATTGGAGAGAACGGTCGCGGAGCTCTCCGCGCAGATCAAGGAGATGCAGTCGCCGCCGGTTGACTGCGCTTTTTGCCAGGGAACTGGCAAGCAGCTTTCCGGCGACACGTGGATCAAGCTGGATGTTCACAACCGACCTGTCCCGTGCCCGATTTGTCAGGGCAAGGGCAAGGTCCGCATCTAACTACAAGGAGAGAAAACATGGCGCACATTGAACCGACTGGTAAGAAGAAGTCCCTCACCGAGGATGTCGTCGAACAGATTATCCATGAGGTAATTCCGTGGGTTGCACAACTCGTCGCTAAGATCACCCCGAGAGGACTCGCGGAAAACGAGATTTGGAAGAAGGCGCAACCCCTCATTTCGGTGGGGATTGCCCAGCTGACACCTGACGGCGGCGCGTGGGAGACCATCGACCGCATTCGCACGGAGTTTTTCTCCGAATATCGGCAGGCGCTCGAGAAGCAGGATGGCGCGGGCGAGCATGCGCGCGCGGGAGGAGGCGAAATCTCCACGGCCGCGCCGCGGTTCGTGCAGGGCGTCCTGGCGCTTCCGCAGGAGGATGCCCGGCAGACGCTCGAGTGGCTCGCGGAACTCCATGCGCAGGACGCCGAGCTTGCCGCGAAGAGCGTGAAGTACCTGAACGACCTTGGTGAGCGCGAGATCGCGAACTTCGCCAAGTTGGATCACGGCGACAAGACCGCCTACATCGAGCCGCTTTTCGGCCGAACGGACGAGAACCAGTTCGAGCGGCTCTACAGCAGCCGACTGTGGCGGCCGGTGCGTTACGCGACTGCGTTTTTCCGGCGCACCATCCCGCAGTACGTGCGGCATGGGTTCGGCTGGGCGCGGACGCAGCTCACCGGTTGGTGGAGGAACACGCAGCGTTGGCTCACAGGCCTCGCCGGAGGATTCCTCGCTCTGCTCGTCCTCGGCGGCATCATCGGGAACCTCGGTGCCGAGTCGGTCGGCCGCACGGTGATACTCCTCGCCGGCCTGGCATCAATTCTCGCCGCGCTGGTTCTCACTGTGAGGACAGCCCCGGTTCTGGCATTGATCGGAGGGGCTGCGCTCGCTGCTGATGCGGCAACAAAGAAGAACACGGCGGATGCGTTCATGAAGGCGCTGCGGACGGCAGCGAGCGCGCTTGCGTGGATCGCGGTTGTCGCGGCACTCTGCGCCACTGTTCCCGTCTGGCGCTCGATGGTCGCCTTCCTGGTCGTGCTGACGATCGGCTTCTTCCTTTTCATTTCCGGTTTCGCCTGGCAGAGGCCGCCGGAGCCGGTGAGGAAGCTCGCGACCGTCGTCATGGTTCTCCTCGGCGTGTACTTGACCGCCTTGTCGCTTCCGCCGGTGCGCAGCAGCGTCAGCCGCCTGTGGGATGTCGGCGGAAGTTGGACTGATGCCGGCCTCTCAAAGATCGAGGAGGTTTCGGCCGAGCGCAAGCTCGAGACCGATCGTGCCAAGGATCTGGCGACCGCGCGAGCAGAGGCCGCGAAGGAGCTCAACACGGTGAAACTCGCTGACTACCGCGATGCGTTGAAGAAGCGCGGACTCTTCATCACCAAGGGCTTGGACAAGCTCACGCCCGAGGAGACGAAGGGCTACTCGGAAAACGAGGCGAAGGTGAACGGGATAGAGACTGCGATGTACGGTCGTCCGTCAACCTCGGCTCCGAAGTCCCCGACAACTGCCGGGGTTCTGGAGAGAGTGCTTTCGGGAGCGAAGCCGGATGTTTCGTTCAAGAAAACTCCCCCGGTAGCTCGACCCGAGACGGCCCCATCCGACACGGAGAAGGCCGCCACGGGAGAGGTGGATTCCGAAGCCGTCCGGAAAGCGCTTGAGGACATCGAGAGCCTGAAGCGCGATTACCCTGAACTCGTACCGTAAGTACCGAATACTCGGGTAGCCCCAGTTCATGAATGTGAACTGGGGCTCTTTTTATCATTGACAGCAGTCCTTTCTTGTGCTATTCTTGCTCATTCGTTCCTTTTATCAATAACCTCACACAAGGAGTGTGCAATGCGACGCGTTCTGCTGGTTTTCATTCTGCTTTTTGCGACCAGTTGCTATCACATGCGCAGCACGGTCCGAACTCCCACCACGGCCTACGATTCCCTGTCTGTGGGCGTTGGCGCACCCGCTTCCTCCGGCTACGGCCACTATGGTTCCGCGCCGTACGCGGCCGGGTATCCCATCTACCGCGTTCCCATGTGGCGCGCGCCGTCCGAGTCCTGGAGCATGCCCGCCGCGGCAACCCCGCCTCCGGTCCGTCCCGGTTCCCCTGCCCCGAGCGCGTCGGTCGTTCCTGGAAGTTCCGGAAGCGCGGACGATGCCCGGCTTTCGGCGGTGGAGGCAGAGGCGAAGGAGGCGCGAAAGCGCGCAGATCGCGCATTGAAGTCCATCATCGGTCTGGAACCCCTCATTAAGGGAAAGAAAGGAAAGTAGCCATGAACCGGTTTCTGACTTTGATCACTGCGGCAATCTCGGCCATGTCCGGCTGTGCGGTGGGAGCATCTTCCTACCGTTACGACCCGGCGGGGATCAGCCCTCGCATCGCCCCGCGTCCCTCGGCCGCGCTCCACGACCCGTTCGCAAGCGACGCTCTCCCCGCGATGGCGGTGGAAGCGTCGCTGCCGCGGGGTCCCTCCGCAGCGGTGCCGCCGAAGCCCTACGGCTCCGCATCGCTCCACACGCCGTTTGGCTGCGACGCGAGCGGCATCCTGTCGCTCGAGGTCGTCAACAAGACGACTCTTGCGATCGCGGTATTCGTTGACGGAGTGCGGCTCGTTCCGATCGAGGGCGAGGGATTGCTCGTCGCGCCGCGTCGTTCCATCTACACCTGCTTGCCGGGGTTGGGAACCCATCGGATAGAGGTGGCATCCTACACGCTCATGGGCGTGGAGGCGATACCGCTCCTCGTCCGCACCTCGGGAGAGTCATTCGCGTTCTGCGAGGACTACGGAGTGGAGCGGCGGCAGACGGTGTACTTCTGGGGCAAAGATCTCCAGTACTCCGGCTGGCGGTGCTGATCCGTCCGACTCATGAAACCGAAAGCCCCCCACAAATGTTTGTGGGGGGCGTTTTTTGTTACTGGCTTGCAATTTCAAGCCCGAAGGACGCAGAAATTTAGCCTAGCACGGGACATCGGTTCCTTCGGGTCCTACCACATATCAGGGGGGGGCGAGAAAGGCGTTCATCCGCCAGCGCCGCTTCCTCCGTCAGCGCCGCTTGCCGCAATGAGCCCCGTGACGACGAAACTTGTTATGGCGTAGGCGGCAACGACGATAATGAGTCCGATGACCGCCGCCTTGATCGTGTCTTTTGATTACTCCACCTTGGCTTCCTCTCCCTGCGCCGTCATCCAGAGATAACCGGCGTAGACCATGAGCACCAGGAAAATAACGCCCACGATGCTCAAGAAGACCTTGATGACGTTTCCCATGATTTCCGGAAGAGTGCGACTAGTTGCTCCTTCGCCATAGCCGGCAATTCCCGCATCTTCAAGGTTGTGGGTGATGTTGTGGTCGGCAAAAGCAACCGATGGAAGAACAACGAGGAGCACGAGTGCGGTGGTTAGTAAGGTTATAAGGGCGCGTTTCTGCATAGTGTTTTTAGCCACTTCACTAGAGAGACCTTTCCAAATTTTAGCCCTTCGACAGGCTCAGGGAATAAAATTTGGAAAGGTCTTCTAAGTGGTTGTGGCACTTAGGAGGTTTGTTACCACGAAGTTGGTGATGATATAGGCGGCGAGGACGATGACGAGTCCAATGACTGCCGCAGTTATCAGGTCTTTTGATTTCTCCACCTTTTGCTCGTCGCCCCGCGCGGTCATCCAAAGGAACCCTCCGTAGACCATCAGCACCAAAAAAATGACGCCGACCAGCCCGATGCCCACAGCAATGATTTTTCCTATGATCACAGGAAGCGTCGTGGTAGTCCCCGTGTTCAATTCCGCCGCCCTGCCTGTTTCTTCAAGGCC
>JBBTXB010000039.1:0-2977 GCA_038062475.1 Patescibacteria group bacterium | reverse complement strand
TGGGTAGTATGGTGGTGTTTGAAAATGGTGAACCGAAGAAAAGCGATTACCGTAAATTCAGAATTAAAACCGTCCGCGGTTCAAACGATGTCGCCATGCTTACGGAAGTTCTCCGGCGGAGATTTGGCAATACTGACTGGCCCAAGCCGGACATTATGTTGATTGACGGCGGCAAGGGGCAAGTGAATGCCGCCCGCCTTGTTCTGGCGGAAGCGGGCGTGAAAATTCCCGTCATCGGCATTGCCAAAGGTCCGGCCCGAAAAAAAGACGAATTTATCTACGAGCGCGGCAACTGGGAACTCGCGCGCATCACGGAATTGTATTCCTACATCTTGAAGCACGTCCGCGACGAATCCCACCGCTTCGCCATCCGCTACCATCGCCGCGTGCGGGGCAGGGAGTTTTTAGATTAAGAATTGCCGGGGTTCGGTTTTGGCACGCCTGCATTATGCGTGTTTTTGTTTTTGGGGCTATATTTTGACTTGTGGAAGATTTTGGAATAATATAGCAGCATAGTGGTAGAAAGTGGATAAAACTGTGGATAACTCCACTAATGTGGGGATAGATCAAGTGCCCCGTATAGGGTACAAGCCCGAGACAGCCATGTTTATCGGCGAGTATCAGCACACCTTGGACGAAAAAGGACGGTTGGCTCTCCCCGCGAAGTACCGTGCAGATCTTTCCTCCGGCGCGGTAGTAACGAGGGGGCTAGACCGCTGCCTTTTCCTATATCCGCGTAATGAGTGGGAAAAACTGGCCTCGCGTCTCGCGGCGCTACCGATAGCGCAATCTAACACGCGCGCCATTGCGCGGCTCATGCTCGCGGGCGCCATGGACGTAACGCCGGATAAAATGGGAAGGATGCTGATTCCCGAATACTTGCGGGAGTATGCCAGTCTCGAGCGAAGCGTGGTGCTCTCCGGTCTGTACAACCGTCTGGAAATCTGGAATGCAGGGGAGTGGGAAAAGTACAAGCAGGCGACAGAGGCGCAGAGCGCAGACATCGCCGAGAAGTTGGGTGAGTTGGGTTTGTGATCCCGTTAGAAGCTCGCTACGCGCTGAAGTTAATCGAGACGCGAGCTGCGAGGCGCCTTCCGTGAGTCGGCTTTCAGATGGTTATGCAAGAGCTTTCTTTGGCTTCTAACGGGATGAATCACCAATATCATGTTCCGGTCTTTTTAAACGAAGTGCTTGAACACCTCGCACCGAAGTCGGGGGAGACGTTTATTGACGGAACGCTGGGCGACGGGGGACATGCCGAGGAAATCCTTGAGCGCATTGCGCCGAACGGAGTGCTCTTAGGGATTGACCTCGACCAAGGGGCAATCGATCGTTCGAGAGTCCGGCTCGCACGTTTCGGAAGCCATTTCATCACAGAGCGCGGTAACTACCGCGATCTTGCCACGATTGCCGAGAAGCACGGCATCCGCGCGGCGAACGGCATCCTTCTTGATCTGGGGATTTCTTCCGCAGAGTTGGATGAATCGGGGCGCGGGTTCAGTTTCCAGAAGGATGAACCGCTTGATATGCGCATGGGTGTCGAGGGTCTCACGGCAGCGGAGATCGTCAATTCCGCTCCGAAGGACGAGCTCGCGCGTATCATCCGGCTCTACGGTGAAGAACGCTATGCGAACCGCATTGCCGAGGAAATCGTCCGTCGGAGACGGCGAAAGCGAATCATAACGACTGTGGAGTTAGTAGAGACTATTCGCGAGGCCGTTCCGCAAAATTACGAACGCGGACGGATTCATCCGGCGACGCGAACGTTCCAGGCGCTCCGTATTGCCGTGAACGACGAGCTCCAAGGGCTCCGCGAGGCGCTGCCGCAAGCGGTGCGGTCGCTCGCCCTCGGAGGCAGAATCGCAGTCATCTCGTTCCACTCACTGGAGGACAGGATCGTCAAACATTTTTTTAGAGATTCAGAGGAGCTCCGGATCGTCACTAAAAAGCCGATCCGCCCGATACAAAAAGAAATAATCGAAAATCCGCGCGCGCGCAGCGCAAAACTGCGCGTAGCGGAACGAACACAAACATAAATATATGGCGCGTACGCTCGCTCTCGCACTTCGTCCGACCCACCGGCGTTTTTCTGTTGCTGCGGGACGAGAGCGTTCATTCGCACGAAGGCTCTGGAGTGCCGCGCGCATCCCGAAAGAAAAATTTCCACCCCTTGCGATCGCCGCCTTCATCGCGGTTACTATTGCGTATTTGGCGCAGGTAACCGGCGTGGTTCTGAAGGGTTATGAGATACGGACATTGGAGGAGCGCATTGAAACGCTCCGGCGGGAAACGCGGCAATTGGAGCTGGAGCTTGCCGGAGTCCAAGCGATGGCGAACATTGCCGAGCGCGTGGACGATCTGGGCATGGTTCCGGTGAAGGACGCGCGTTATATAAAGATTGTCGGAAGCGAAGTTGCTATTAAGTAAGAGTATAGAGTAGGGGTAAGAGATATAGAGCTAGAGAAAATGTCCGAGTGGGACATTTTTTGTATTTTTGATACGATGGGTGCGATATGGAATCTGCCTCGTTCGCAAAATTTTTGCTCGCCGATGTTATCGGCGATGCTCTCTATTTTCCGTTCTGGTGGTACTCGCGCGGACTCCTACGTTTCTTGAAGGCGGTGTGGGGCTGGTTGCGAAACCTGGCCGCAAGACTCGGTCTCGGGGTATGGACGCGTTATCTCTTCACGCCCATGTTCGGGCAATATGACGTGGCAGGGAGGATCATTAGTTTTTTCGTGCGTGTATTTCAAATTTTGTTCCGGTCGGTTCTTATGCTCGCGGCGGTTTGCGTCGCGGCAGTTGTTCTTGCGTTCTATCTTGCCCTTCCAATATTTGTGGCCTGGCAGATTATGCGCCAGTTCGTGCTTTTCTTTTATGCCCAGTAATACAACCTCGACCCGTCCCGAAAGCTTTCGGGACGAACGTAGAAACGCGTCTATGAAAACACGCAAAGTCGCTATGAACGCTCGGCTAA
>JBBTXB010000038.1:0-3597 GCA_038062475.1 Patescibacteria group bacterium | reverse complement strand
ATGGGGGGGCGAGGGGGAATCCTGGGGCGGCGGGGCTGGGGGTCGTGATGTACGCGGACGGGGAAATCGTGAAGCGTCATTCGCGGTATCTGGGCGAGGCGACCAATAATCAAGCCGAATATCGGGGGGTCATTGACGCGTTGGAACATGCGCGGGAGATGGGGGCGAAGGAAATAGATCTTGTCATGGACAGCGAGCTCGTCGTGAAGCAGTTGAATCGCGAATACCGTGTGAAAGATAAAGAACTGGCCCAGCTTTTCGTCCGGGTTTGGAATTTGAGTTTGGGGTTTTCCCGGTTTACGGCCCGGCATGTCCCGCGCGAGCAGAATAAAGAAGCCGACAAGCTTGTGAACGAGGCGATTGACCGAGGCATTCGCGCAGGGCGGTAGGAATCTGGTACAATAAACTCCTATGGCAAAAAAAAGTTACTTGGGCGTTGACATCGGGGCCGCCGGCGTAAAGGTGGTTGAGCTCTCGGAGGCGAAGGGGCGGCCGCTTCTTGAAACGTATGGATTTTCCGAACGGAACCCCGACGAATACGGCGCGAATCTTTTGGACTCTCCGAAAGAAACGGCGAGCCTGCTTAAAGACATCCTGAAGCGAGCGGGCACTCGGACGACGAAAGCGGTTGCCGGACTTCCTGTCGCTTCCATTTTTAGTTCAGTTATCACGGTTCCGGTGCTTGCGGGGAAAGAACTCGCCGCCGCGATTGAAGCGCAAGCAAAAAAGTTCATCAATCTGCCTTCCGGGGAAGTGGTGTTGGATTGGAAGCAGCTGCCGACCGCCGAAGCGAAGCCGAAAGCCCTGCAAATCTTCGTGACCGGAGCGCCGAAGACGCTTGTGCAGAAATACGTTGACATATTCAAGCTTACCGGACTGGAACTCGTCTCGCTGGAGACCGAGGCCTTCGCGCTCATCCGTTCGCTTATTGGGAAAGACCGTTCCGTCATTTTGATTTTGGACATCGGCGCGGTGCGCACCAACCTTATGCTCGTGGAGGCGGGAATCCCGCTTTTGAGCCGAAGCTTGAATGTCGGGGGGCTTGCCATCACGCAGACGCTGGCGGGTCAGCTCGGGGTAACGCCTGCGGAGGCGGAGCAGATGAAAAGCGACGCGGTGGGAGCGCCGAGCAATGAACAATCCGTCCCCAAAGTCGTTGCCGATTTTTTTGCGCCCGTGGTTCAAGAAGTAAAATATCTTTCCGATCTGTATGTGAAAGACGAGAAGAACGCAGGCAAGCTGGTAGAAAAGATGGTCGTGACCGGCGGATCGGCATTGATCCCCAATGTGGCGGCGCATCTTGCCGGGGTACTTGGGATGAAAGTATTTTTGGGTGATCCGTGGGCCCGCGTGCTCACCCCCGAGCCGCTCTCTCCGGTGCTTGCGAGCATAGGCGCGCGGTTCTCCGTTGCGGCGGGGCTTGCCATGCGGGAGCTGGAGTAGGTTAAAGCAGTCGGCATATGTCTCGCTCACTGTGAAAGGGTTCGTCTCATTTATAATATTTCGTAAAGGAATACTCACCCTTTCAAACGTTCGCTCCGACGTATGCCGACTGCTTTAGGGTTGGTGGGGTGGAAGGAATAAGCACTCTTTCAAACGTTCACTCCAATACGGATTGTTTGCTTAGGAGAGGGGGATAGACGTAGACGTTGCGGTAGTTAGATGATACGTTAGTGGGGTGGCGATTTATTTTTTATTATGCCCAAAGCAGAGTCCGCAAAGCACAAGCAATCAGTCCTCCTTATTGAAGACGATATTTTTCTTGCCGGAATCTATCAGACCAAGTTTGAACTGGAAGGATTCCGTATTGCCATCGCGCGGGACGGCGAGGAGGGACTGCGCTTTGCCGCTAAAGATTCGCCGGACGTGATTTTGCTTGATATTCTCCTGCCAAAATTGGACGGTTTTGAGGTGCTTTCTAAGCTTAAGGAGCAGGAGAAAACGAAACACATCCCCGTCGTCATGCTCACCAACCTTGGTCAGAAAGAGGATGTGGAACGGGCAATGCGCGGGGGCGCGATTGATTATCTTATCAAGGCACATTTCGTTCCGTCGGAGACGGTGGCAAAGGTGAAAAAGATTTTGACCAAGAAACGATAGCTCCATGCGAGGAGATATGGTATACTTTTTGATGTGGATAAGTCATCTCTGACATGAAAGGGGGTGAGAGAATGAAAAAGGAAACATTCAGAAAAGCGCGAGGATTCACATTGATCGAACTTTTGGTCGTGATTGCGATTATTGGTCTTCTCTCCACGCTTGCAGTTGTCGCGTTGGGTAATGCGCGGCAGAAGTCCCGAGACGCCAAGCGCGTTGCCGACATCAAACAGATCCAGACAGCCATGGAGCTCTATTTTGCCGACAAGAATTCGTATCCGTATGATGGAGCGGCGGGCAATGGTACCTTAACGCTCGGTTCAGGGAGCGGCGCGCGGCTTGATACGAGCGGTTGGTCAGCGTCCACGGATATCGACACGCCAGTCTATATGCAGAGCGTACCGTCAAATCCGGGTCCGGGCGGCGCGGCCTACGTCTATCGGTCATACGATACGGCTGGTACCGCAAACTGCGACGCGGAACCGTGTGGTTTTTACAGCCTCACCTTCACAACAGAAGGCGATCCTGACGGTGGCGGCTCTCTTGCCACTGGCACACAGTGCGCCACGCCTGCAGGTCTAAAGTCATCTGCAACATCGTCCTGTCCATAGTTAAGGATTTACTGCACAGCAAAAACCCTTCCGATGGTACATTGGAGGGGTTTTGCTTATAATTAAGAAGGTATGCTTTTCATTTTTTCACTCCTCCTCGGCGCGGTTGTCGGAAGTTTTTTGAATGTCGTCGCGCTCCGTTTGCCTCGCGGTCAAAAAATCAGCGGGAGATCCATGTGCCCGCACTGCCGTACGGTTCTTTCTCCCCGAGACCTGGTTCCACTGGTAAGTTTTTGCGTACTGCGCGGACGATGCAGAAGCTGCCATCGCCGGATTTCCTGGCAGTACCCGCTCGTGGAGCTGGGAACCGCGCTGCTTTTTGGCATGGCGCTCATTGTGAGCGCCAGCCGCGGCGGCGCTCCGGAGTCGCTCGATGCCTGGGGATTTTTGCTCCGCGATTGGTTTGCCATCGCCGTCCTGCTCGTCGTCTTTTTGCACGATCTGCGGTTTGGACTGGTGTTTGACCGCGTCGTTCTGCCGGCCATTGCGGTCGTCCTCCTCGCCAACGCCCTCATGGGGGTGCCGTGGGAGAGCTATGTGCTCGGGGTTATCGTAGGAGCGGGATTTTTTCTTCTCCAGTATCTTATTTCGCGGGGGAAGTGGGTCGGGGCGGGGGACATTCGTTTGGGGGCGTTTATGGGCGCGCTTCTTGGGTTTCCTCACGTACTCATCGCGTTGTTGCTCGCCTATGTATCAGGGGCGCTTACCGGGCTCGTTCTCGTGAAGGCGGGGAAGAAGAGATTGGGGAGTCAAATTCCATTCGGCGCCTTCCTTGCGCCCGCGACTGTGATCACTCTTTTTTGGGGGCCGCAGATTCTCGCGTGGTACCTCGAAAAACTCGTATGATCCCGTTAGAGGCCGCGGTCGCAGTATAATGATCAGGCGGATT
>JBBTXB010000037.1:0-1968 GCA_038062475.1 Patescibacteria group bacterium | reverse complement strand
CCGAAATTCACGCACGAGGCGTTTCCCGATTCTCGTTACGGAACCCACCGGCGTTGCGAGGGAAATCATAATTTTAGTCTTCGCGCACGCGCGCCTTCAACCGCGATTCAAAATCAGCAAGGACACCGACAGACCCCAATCGCCGGAGCTGTCCCGCACCGTATCTCTCAATAATATCAGTTGTATGCCTCGGTCCCTTGGACGGACAGCGTCTGGTTTCCAATGTAATACCGAGCAGGCGCTCGGTGATCACTACCCATTTCTCCGGCTGCTCTTTTCCGAGTAAGACGGCCGTGGGTTTTACTGCCGCAAGAGAATGCAGGCCCCATTCGACACAATCAACCATTGCGCTGTCAACAAAGCCCAAATTCACAATATTCAGGAGCCGCTCTTCCGCCGATTGGATCGGATAGCGCCCCTTTGCCTTTCGCACTATCTCATCGGGCAGTACGACGACATATAAAAATCGAGTTTGCTTGCGCGCCCACCGCAGAAATGATTCGTGCCCTTCGTGAAAAACATCAAAAACGCCCCAAACAAAAGCTCTGTCGAGCTGTTTTAAAAAGCTGTGGCTTTCCGCCGCGCAGGATTGTATGCGCTTATTCATTCGCATCCCCTGACCCTCAATCCTATGCGCCCGCCAAGAATCGAACTTGGATCCCAGGTTCCGCAAACCTGTACTCTATCCGCTGAGCTACGGGCGCATGAGACTGGAGGCCACGCGCGCCCGTTATAGTATCAAAATCATCTAAAGTTTCAAGAGCCGTCCCAAAAAGTCAGAAAACGGCTCATCCTTCCTCTCAACATCCTCGCGAATGTGCTGCAAAAGTGCGTCGCGGAGAGCGACAGGGTCCTCATCGCCAAAGGGAGCGCTCACGCGGGGACGAATAGGGTTCTTGAACTCAAGGTATAGCGCTTTCACGGTCGGAGGATCGTAGACGACCCAAAAAGACTCAAGCTCGCGCCACGGATAGGTCCTTGCGCCGACGGCAATGCCGGTCTCTCCGATGGCGAACGGGATCATCTCCGGTTCGCGGGTGGAATATAGGAGCGAAATCATTGCGAACATCAAGATAATCACCGCGAACAAGAAATTGGCGGTCAAAACCGCATAAAGAATGCCGCCTCCGGCGACGAACGCTGCAATCGCATACCAAAGCTTTCCGCGTTCATACTTCGGGAACTCGGGAATAGACCAGGCAAACGCGATCTTTCCGATAATTTCTTCGTACTGTTTTTTATCCTTGGCAGGCATGTTTATAGTATAGCACGTTCCCCCAGTCACGCATGCGGATATGTGGGTACAGACTTGACACTTCACATGCGCTATGTCTTTCCAGAAGGTAAAATGTCCGCGCACTTTGAAAGGAGTACCCAATGGCGAAACGTCGGAGAAACCGCCGCTCCGCAATGCTCCAGATCTGCGTTGATCCCGAAGCGAGGGATTTGCCGGTTCCGCGCGTGCATCACAAGGGCGACGTTGGTTTTGACCTCTTCGTCGCCCGTGACACGATTATCCCTCCCGGAACTCACCTGCCTCCAACGGACATTCCAACGGGCATCAGCATCAAGGTTCCCAGGAAGACTTGGGCGACTATCGTATCGCGCTCCAGCGCACACCTGCTGTACCCGACGCTCCGACTGTGCTCTGCCCCCATTGACGAGGGCTACACCGGCCCTCTTGCCGTGCGCGTACAGAACACCGGCAAAAAGGCGGTCGTTGTCAAACGGGGTATGCGCCTTGCCCAGCTGGTTATCTTCCCGGCGGTGGTCCCGAAGGTAATCGTTGTTCGCAAGCTCCCCAAAACGGAGCGCGGTTCTGCCAAATACGGCTCAACCGGAACCTAGCGGTTCCGGTTTTTTGTTAACGTCCAAAATGTCCGAGCCGCAAGCGATGGAAATTTTGTGACAGTTAACAATCCGCCTCTGGCGGATATTGCTGGTTTACAATGCCGTTCCGAGCGTCTA
>JBBTXB010000036.1:1954-2704 GCA_038062475.1 Patescibacteria group bacterium | reverse complement strand
TTCTCGACAAACTCCTCCTGCTCAAAGCAGAGCTCGGGTCGCTCAAGGAGATTGCGCAATCAGCAGACAACAGATCAACGATCCGCACAGTCGGAGATCTGAAAAATGCGTGGCAGCCGCACTTAGGAGAGGCAAAACGCATCGGTACAGAAGCATTCTCCGAGAAAGTCCGAGCGTGGACTGCAAGCGACGCGATCCTCGCCGAGCTCACGGCACTTTGGGACAAGGTGACGCTTGACATTGACTTTTTAACCACCATGCTCGGCTCAATGAGCGCACCAACGCATCTTGAGGATTTTGGCTCGCGCCTCACGCCCGCACAAAATGCCCGTGGTGAGGAAGGATTTCGCAATTTTGAGAAAATCATCGAGGGCATTGACGCCTTCACTCGCACGCGGAGCGCTCTCATTCTACTCGATATCAGCGCGACGCCGAGCGGCCCAGGCGTCGAGCTGAGCGAAAAGGCCTTTGCGGTGTTTCAAGAGATTGAGGAGCTTAAACGGCGCTATCTGCGTTAGTGGACCGCTGCAGGCTTGAACCAAAAAAATGTTTTTGGTAAACCACCAAGAAGGAGCAGGAGTGCGAGCGGCGCGCCCCAGTTGGCAGAGCGTTCCACGAAATCCCAGATCGGCATGCCGACAAGCGGCCGGATAAGCGCGGTCCAAAATCCCCAGAAAACCATCCAGAGCAGTGCGGGTCGCATCGGTTTAATCAAGACGAGCGTCGCGAGCGCGATGTCCATGCCCCCGA
>JBBTXB010000036.1:0-1944 GCA_038062475.1 Patescibacteria group bacterium | reverse complement strand
TCGTCTGGTCAGAGACGCCAAACGTCGCGAACCACCCGATCCAGTCTTTCTTGCCCTGCAGGGCAAACACACCGTGCCCGGTAAATTCGCCGGCAACCGCGATGCGCAGTACCCACTCGATTAGTCTTGGGTTGCTCATGGTTTTTTATCCTCAAATGATTTTCTGATACCCTTCTTGGTATGCCTGCGGTCGCGTTCCTTCCGATAAATCGAGCAGCACCAACCACTCCGGTTTGATGCGGAATCCAGCGAAATCTTTGTGCGGCAGTGTCGTCAGTGGCCAGTTTACATCTTTACTCTGCAGCGCGTTCGAAAAGTGCGTAAAAAGCTCGAACTGTTCGAACCGCGGCAGTAATGTCGCCGTGCCGCCCCCTTGTATCGTTATCACGGAGGGCCCGGTGCCTATGAGGAATGCGACGCGCGGATTGTGTTTGAGGTTGATCTCTTTGCGCGTATCTTTGCCGGTGAGAAAATAGAAATTAAAATCGTCGTCCACGGTATAGTACACCGAGGACGCCTGCGGCTCTCCCTGAAGAGAACTCGTGGCGAGTGCCATCACGCTTTGGTTTTTCAAAAATTCAAGCGCTTGCCGGGTGAGGGGTTCGGGTGCGACAATGGACATGCCCTCATGCTACAGCTCTCGTCTATACGAGGCAACCATCCGTTATAGGCCATAAAAAACGTTACCGTGTGGTGAGTGGATAGGCCATAAATAGGTTACCGTGGTCGCCATATGAATATGGCGACTAAAAACCACATATTTGAGGAGCACTTGAGCGCGTGGCTCAAGGCGAAAGGTAACAAAGAGAAGCGGGGTGAAATTATCAACCACATCTGCTTCGTGACGAAGCTGCACCGGAAGTCGGTGTCGCGGAGGTTCAGGAAACTGCAACTCCGCGATCCGGCTGCCGAGGAGCACCGTGGTCGATCGGTCATGTACACTCCCGACGTCACGGCAGCGCTGAAGGACGTCTGGGAGGCGGCGGATGAAATCTGCGGTGAGCTGCTGCACTCGGTGATCGCCGAGTACATCGACATACTCATTCGAGACGACCTGTGGACACACGACGATGAAGCGACCGGTAAGCTTCGCGCGATGAGTGAGCGGACATTGAAGCGACGCATCGCGCGTTTTGAAAAAACACGCGGGAGACGACGAGGAGTGTCAGCGACATCTCCCTCTGCACTGAAGCACATCATTCCGATTTCAAAAGGTCCCTGGAAGGATGTGCCGCCTGGATACGGACAGATCGATACGGTCGTCCATTGCGGCGACACGCTCCTCGGAGACATGGCTTTTACGGTGAACTATACGGATGCGGCGACGTACTGGATTGTCCCCCGAGCACAGTGGAACAAAGGGTCTGAAGCGACGGTCGAGAGCATGAAAGTCATCAAGGAGCGCCTGCCGTTTCGTCTGCGGGGGATACACCCTGACACGGGCAGTGAGTTCATCAACTGGACGGCGAAACGATGGTGTGACGAAGAGAAGATCGTACTCACCCGTTCGGAGCCGGGAAAGAAGAACGACAACATGTACGTCGAGGAGCGGAACGGACACGTGGTGCGCAAGTATCTTGGGTACACGCGCCTCGACTGTCGAGCGGTCGTGCCGCTCATGAACGAACTGTACGACGTGCTCGGGCTCTACCTCAATCACTTCATTCCGGTGCGGCGTACCCTCTCGAAGGAACGTGTCGATGCGAAGTACCGACGCGTCTACGAGAAGAGGGCGAAGACGTCGTACCAGAGAGTGCTCGAGCACGGCACCATTTCAAAGGACGTGAAAGCACGACTCCGACGGGTGCACAAGACGCTCAACCCCTTGCTTCTCAAGCGAGAGATTGATACGCTACGAGCACAAATTTTGAAGGTTCAAAAACGCGACCGCGGCCCTCGCCGATCCTCCTCATCACGGTAACCATTTATTTTGGCCTATACCGC
>JBBTXB010000035.1:2233-10363 GCA_038062475.1 Patescibacteria group bacterium | reverse complement strand
GGAAAGACGAAATCGTGACCGGCGCAGGAGCAGGCGGCGGCCCGCATGTGAGGGTGTTCACCCGCTTGGGGCAACCGCAAGGACGCGGATTCTTTGCAGGGAATCCCGCTGCGCGGCGAGGAGTGCGCGTGCTCACCGCAGATCTTGACGGAAACGGTACGAGTGAGATCTTGGCAGCGACAACGGATGTGTTTACCGCCCGATAGCATGAAACTTGAAGCACGTAACATGAAGCCCCGACGGAAGTCGGGATCACGACCGCATTCATCCCCACACCTTCCCAGAATACCCCGCAGGAATGTATGGGGGTTCATAAATATTTAAATCAAGGCGTCGGGACATGAAGCATTCGTTCAAAGAATATGAAGTTTGAAATGAAAAAGAAACTTCTCGCATTCCTCCATCCTCTCCGAACCCATTACGAGGAACGATATAGAAAGCGCTACCGAAATGCGCGCATCTTTTTTATCGTTGATCTCGTGCTCCTCGGGGTCATTCTTGCGCTCGGAAGCACAACCATCTTTCTCCTCGCGTCATCGCGTATAATCAATGTCAATTTTGATGTGCAGCACCGTGCGCCATCCGCTCTCCTGCGGATGCGCATAGACACACCGCCGAACATATTTCGCGGAAGTGAAACTGACATCGCTATTTCCTACGAAAATATCGGGGCCGCAACACTTCAGGATGTCACGCTGTCTTTTGAAGCGTCCGTAGGCATCGAGTTCACCGACCAAGGAATAGTGCGGCAGATCGGGGACGTGGGAGCGGGGGCTTCCGGGACGCTGCACCTCGTCGGCATTGTCCGTGAATCATCGGCGCGCCTTGTCGCTGAAGCAACCGCCGAACGTGCCGGGCGCAAAATTCTCGCAGGATCCATCGCCGAGACTATAAAAAGTGTGCCGAGCGGCATCACCGTTTCGCACCGGTATCTGGGAGCGGAAACGGTTCGCCCCGGCGACACACTCCTCTTCGAGGTCGGTTATGAAAATAACGGCTCGTATACGATAGAACATGCCGCGCTGGGGCTTCACATTGAAAATCCGGGACTTGTTGAGTGGGCGCGCGCGTCCGGTGCAAAACGTTTGAGCGACACGTTCTTTGGGGTAAGCGCAGTTGAATTACCCGCCCTCGCGCAGTCACGATCGGGAACGAGCTTTTCGGTTTCCGTACCCACTCTTTCCCGCATTCCAAAAACCGCCGTCTTCGGAGGCCGTAATGGCGTGCTTCGCGTCCGCGCACGGCTTACCGGCACGATTGACGGAACGCCGGTCGCCTTTGTCGGGAAAATGAGGGAAATAAAAGTTGCGAGCGCGCTTTCGGTTGAAGCATTTGCCCGCTACTACTCCCCTGATGGAGACCAGCTGGGACGAGGGTCCCTTCCGCCCGTTTCGGGAGAAACAACCAAACTGTGGATTATCTGGCACATCCAAAACACTACGAATGAAGTACGAAACGTGCGCGTGGAAGGAAGGCTGCCGCCGAACGTAGAGTGGACGCAACGCGCGAGTGTCACGAGCGGAGGTGCGGTGAGCTATGACCGGGAGACACGCCGCGTCGCATGGATCGTGGAATCCGTGCCCTCGTTTCCGGACGAAGCGGAGCCGCTCGGCGCAAGTTTTGAAGTTGCCATAACGCCGACCGCCGCCATGGTTGGTACGACACCGACGCTCCTGCAGGATGTTACGATCCGCGGAGAAGACGCTTTTACTGGACTCACTCTAGAAGCGCGGGGAGCGTTCGTAACCACCGACCTCACCCACGATATTTTCGGCCGCAGCAAAGGAACCGTGCAGGAATAATACATAATCAAAGTGACTATCTCTTAACACACGGCAGTATGAAGAGGTGTCCGCACGTCGGCGTTCCGGAGGGAGAAAAATGGAGTTTGTCTGTATATTTAGACATGTTCGTAGTATGATAAAAGTGATGTCAGACTTCCATTTTTTCCGCTTGACACAAGGGCGATCGTCCTGTTATTGTTGCCCATCGCGTATTGATATTGTCAGTTTTTAAAAGAAATTTTTATGAATAGCGAGGAACTAATCAGAACAGCCAATTTGCAAAAAATTTCGGAAGAGGGCCAAAAAATATACGATCAGGAAAAATCTAAATACGAGCCGGCACAGAACGGTAAATTTTTAGCTATAGAAATCGAAAGCGGTGACGTTTATTTGGCGAACTCAAGCAGTGAGGCGGTTGATCTAGCCCGCAAGGTTCATCCGGAAAAAGTTTTCTATGTTGTTAAAATCGGACATTCTTCCGCAGAAACCCTAGCTAGTCTCGGTGGTGAATGAACTGGTAACATATGATTCGAGGAGTTGTTGCCAAAAACAGACCGTTGGTTCCTGTGACGATCGCTTGGACTCAAGGCGTTCAAGATCACATTTCGTTAATTGATACTGGTTTTACCGGTGAGCTGAAAATGTCTGAAGAAAAAGCTAAAGAAATTGGCTTGAAAGTAACGCACACTCAACCCGTAACATTGGCAGATTCAAGCATACGCGTCATGTCGGCTTCAATCGCTTTGGTTTCACTCGAAGGAGTAACTAACTTGGTTAACGTCCTTATTAGTCCTGGCGATACCATCATCGGAGTTGGGCTATTAAAAAAGTTTCAATATCTACTCAACATTGATTTCAAGTTTAATCAGTTATCGTTACAAAAACTTTAAGTCTGTATCGCTCTTGCGTATCAAAAGATGCCCCTGATCGGAGTGTCTTTTTTAATGCGCTTTGGCGACTGCAAGGCGCTTTTCTTCAGTTGCGATCTCGTCGTATACCGCCGCGGTACGTTTGGCAATATCGTCCCAGTTATAGCGGCTGCGAATACGCGCCTGGAGCGCTTCCGCTCGCGCTTGAATGCGCTGCGGTCGAGCGAGCAGCGTCGCGAGTATATTGGAAAGCTCCGCTGATGCTCCTGCTTCAAAATAAAATCCGTGATCACCGAGTACTTCCCGATGTTCCGGGATGTCAGAAGCAAGTACCGCTTTCCCGTACGCACCCGCCTCAAGGAGCACGAGCGGCATTCCTTCTACAAATGACGGATGAACAATGAATGAAGCGCAACGGAAGATGGTCGCAAGACGCCCGCCTTCTTGGGGGCCGGTAAATACGATGCTGGGCTCGTCTTTTGCCGCGGCGCGAAGCGCCTGTACATATTCATCGGTAAACGATCCCGCGCCAACGATTGCCAGCTTATAGTCGCGGCGATTCGGAATCGTCTTCCACGCCTCAATCAGCGTGTGCGCGCCCTTATGCGCCACGAGACGCGAGGCCATGAGGATGTAGCGGTTCGGGGTGAGGTTGAAGGTGAGAAGCGTGCTCGAAGGGAGGGCTTTCTGCGCGGAACCGCCGTTTGGAATTACAACCGCGTCGCGGCCGTGCGTCTTTTTGCAGTAACGGCGAATGCCATCCGAAACGGCGATAGTTGCGTGTGCGAACCTGCACGCGGCCCGTTCACCGAGGAAAAGCGCGAGGCGAGCAATGCGGCCCCATTTGGAATGATGCCGATCAATGCAGTGAAAGGTCACGACAACCTTCGCGCCCGGCGCGAGAATCCGGGGAATCCACGAAAAAAGCGCCGGACCGACTCCGTGATAATGAAAAATATCCGCACCGCGCCGTACGGCGTCGAGCGTTGCAAGAATCGTGTGACTCGCGGCATCCAAGTGTTTGGTGTGGATGGATGGAAGCGCGACGAGCTGAACCTTGCCGAGCTTTTTTCTAGGCCTCGCCATGTACCACGGCCGACAATAGACGAGCATCTCGTAGCCGCGCTCTGCGAGGCGCACGGCAAGCTCGGAAACATGTCGTTCCACCCCGCCCAAACGGGCCGGAATCCCCTTTTGTCCAATCATTGCGATCTTCATCATAGAACGCATGACTGTAGCAAAAATAAAGGCCGGAGTCAAGTGGTCGAGACGCGACGCAGAATGTCTTGGTATAACAAAAACACTACCTGATAATGGCGTTCGGGATCATATTCGACGATTATACGCGATTGCAAGGCCTTACCGAGCGCCTCCGCGCGCAACCCATTCGAACGCAGGGCTTCAATCGCTTCCCAGAGCGCCGCAGGGTCATCCGGCGGAACGAGTAGTCCGGTCCTCTCGTGCTGAACCAATTCCGGAATCCCGCCGATCCGGGAAGCGATAACCGGAATGCCGCGCGCACCCGCTTCTAAAATCACATACGGGCTCACCTCATACGAACGCGATGGAACCACGACGCAATGCGCAGCCGCAAAAACCTCCGGGAGCCGCTCGCGAGACACATGTCCAAGGAATGCCACGTTCCGAAGGTGCAATGATTCAGAGAGCGCCTGAAGCTCCTGCGATTCCGGCCCCGTTCCCGCGATCATGAGCCGCGCGCTCTCCGGCGCATGTTTCCACGCGCGCAAAAGAACCGAGACACCTTTCTCCGGAGACAGGCGGCCAAGAAAGAGCACGGCGTCTCCCAAAGGGTGGGCGGCGGCTTCCGGTGATACGGGGAGCGGTGCCACGACAATCCGTTCGCGAGCGATCCCCCATTCGCCCAGTTTCTCACGCAAAAAATCGGATGGCGCAACGAAACGTGCAACTATCTTCGGCAGGCCGACCGCGCGGAACAGCGACATTTCTACCGCTTCCACCGCGCTTGCCCAGACGCTTCCGCGAATACAGCGTCCGAGAACAGTACGCAGGTATCCGCGCTTGGCGCGCTCACAAATGCCGTGGCGATCAAAAAGCGTGTAGTTGGGGGCGACCAACTTATAATCATGGAGCGTTTGCACAACCGGAATGTGGTGCTTGCGCAGGACAATAAGTACGGTAAGCGGGGCAAGCTGGTGGTAGATATTATGAATATGCGCGATCTCCGGCTTCGACTCTCGGATCAACGCATCCAATTTCCGCGCCACCTCAAATGACCAAAACATCCGGCCGAGAGCTTTGAGCGCGCCGAAACCGCGAGGATTTTCAAAATCAACGCGGCTCGGAAAAAATTTTTGGTATGGCGACGGCCGGTTCTTCGGATCATCCATGGCGAACGAGATCACGGTGTGGCCATGCGCTTCCAGGAGCTCACTCAAAGCAAAAAAATAGCGCTCCGCACCGCCCCGTTCATAAAAAAATTTATTGATGTGCAAGACACGCATAGGATTAGTAGGTAGTACGTAGAAGGTAGAACGTAGGGTACGACGTGAAGAAACTTTTATATTGCGATTTCGCTCCAATCTTCTACGTTCTACATACTACGTTCTACGTTCTCATGAACGGTGAGGAATGCACCAATGAGCCACACATAAAGCGCGAGCGTCCGCATCTCAAGATAGGTGCCGAGAAACCCTTGAAATATCACGGCAGAAACCGCCCCGGCATAGCCCAAGGCAACACCCCGAAGTTTCGGGTCTTTGGAAGTACGAAATACGGAAACGGCGAGGCGCAAAAGCGAAATGACCATGAGCGCGTATGCGAGAAGACCCAGCGTTCCGACCTCGCCCCATATCGCAAACCAATTATTGTCTACGTGTCCCTCCGTTCCCCACACGCCGAATGGAATCTTAAGCGCATCATACACATCGGTCACATGCAACGCCGCCGCCGTTCCGCCACCAAAGCGCCCGGGACCGAACCCAAAGACGGGTGAGGCGGGTACGACAACCGTGGGGGTAACAATTGCCCAGTACAACCGGCCGAGCCCATCGTATTCTCCGCGCCAGCGAGCCGGGGAAAACGCTTCAAAGAATCGCTCAACAAAAGACGCATCGGGTGATTCGGCGAGATATCGGGGTTGCACGCCGGTAGTGAATAACGCTCCGAGAAGAACCGCCGCAGTAAGCATGGCGGCAACGAGTACGCGGCGATCGCGTTTCAAAAAAAATCCGGAAACAAACAACGCGAGCGCGAAACCGAACCATGAGGCGCGCGATTGGGTGAGGAGGAGCGCTATGCCCCCCGCCGCGAAAAACGCCGCCAAAATCATCCTGCGGACAGGCACCGCGCGCTCCCAAAGAAGCCCTGCGGCAAGCGCCAAAAAGAAGGCAAGGAATGTACCCAGCTGATCATAGCGCCCTAGCGTGCCGAACACTCTCGTGCCCGGCTCCCACGTTTCGGAAGTGCCGGCGGTGAGCTGGACGCTTTCAAAAAACCTCCGCTCCGAAGGAAGGAGAAGCGTGTCAAGGTGCGCCGGGAATATCGCCTGCGCAATACCAAGGACAGACTCGAAGCCGACCACGACAAAGAGCGCTGCGAGAATGCGCTGCGCAACGGCGCGGGACGGCGAGAGCGTCACGATCGCAAAAAAGAGAATCACATACCGAACTATCTGCCGAATGCCCAGAAGGCCGACGCCGATCGGCACCTGATTTACGAGCATGGAAAGAGCAGCGACTGCGAGGAAGGCGAGGAAAGGAACGGTCGTCGGTGTCTTCGGAATCCGCGCGCGGCCGCGCAGGACGCGCAAAGCGGCAACTGCAGCGAGGAGATAGATGATTCCTTCGGAAAAAAATCGCGCGAAAACATATGCCTCATCGGGCACGAACTTTAAGAGAAACGGCTCAAGCGGCGTGGCGAGCGCGAGGACGAAGAGGAGCGACGAGGGAGAAATGATCGCCATTGTGAGAAGCGCTGCGGAGAGAACGCTCGCTCCGAGAACAACCGGACCGGCAAATGCTCCCAGCGCGCCGGCGAGTATGGCGGCAACGGCAAAAGAGACCACGGGGTGGTTTGCAATATATCGTTGAATTTTTTTAATCCGTGTGTTCATAAAAATTACCCTTAACTTCCAGTATCCGCCTCTCGGCTCGCACGGCATACCTCCGTCGAGCACTCAAACCGTTGAGTGCTCGACTGCGGCTCCGGGGCACCATTAAACGCGGCGGATTGTAACTGGCCTCAAATTTTCTGCGTCTTCGACTTAAAAATTTGAGGCCAGTTACAAAAAAGAGCCCCGCCCAAATTGTATTGAAGCAACAATTCGGGCGGGGCACAAACGAAGGTTCGTGTTACAGACAGCTGCGCAAACGGACGTCGTCCACCCACACCATCTCCGTATCTGCGCCGACCTCCAGGGTCAGCCGGGAGGGAGAGATGTCCGTAGCGGTGAAGGAGAAGCAAATCTCGCGCCAATACTCGTCAATGGAGATGAGCTCCCACAGGCCGCCCGTCGCGTACGGGTCGTCGTCCTCCATATACTGGATGACGACATCCCGTGGCGCCTCGGCAGCAAGCGTGAGGCACAGTTGGTAGAGCATGCCGGATGTCGTCGGTACTTCGATCTGCTTCAGCTGAACATCGTAGTAGTTCCCCGGCGGCTCACTCTTCACGACGGCCGAACAACTTCCGTCCGTAGCGTGGGCGCAGTCCAGGAGAAATGTCGCAGACATGCCCGGATGCACCTCGTTCAGCCACCCGTCGAGCGTTCCCTCGAATGAGTGATTCGCGACCAGGTTCGTGCCGCTGCATGGTGCAGTGCACCCCTCATCAATCACTCCATTGCAGTCGTCGTCCAGACCGTTGCAGCTCTCGGGCACCGGAGACGGCGCACTGCAGGTCTCGGGAGCAAACACGCCGCCGACGCAGAGCATCTCGCCGCTTCCGCAGGCGGTTTCGCAAGGCGCGAGGAGCCCCTCGTCCGCCACGCCGTCGCAGTCGGAGTCGAGTCCGTCACAGGACTCGGGCTCCGGCGCGGGGGCGGTGCAGGTTGCGGGATCATAGACCCCGCCGACGCAAGCAACCGTGCCAGTGCCGCAGGCGGTCTCGCAGGGCATCGTGAGCCCCTCGTCCACGACCCCGTCAAGGTCGTCGTCCGCGCCGTTGCAGCTCTCGGGGTAGACGCAGCCGCCGACTTCCGGAGTGCAGATACCGCCCTTGCAGCTCGCGTCGTTGGCCACATGTACACAACCGCCCGTGTCGTAGCTAGGAATCTCTTGACAGAAATCGGTAGTGCAGGCGATGCCGTCATCGCAATTGCGCGGGACGCCATGGAGGCATTCGCCCCCCGCGCACGTCTCGCTCACGGTACACCACAACCTATCGTCGCAGAGGAGTCCCTCGTCCGTCTCCCCATTGAGGTCGTCATCCCATCCGTTACACGTCTCGGGGTAGACGCAGCCGCCGACTTCCGGAGTGCAGATACCGCCCTTGCAGCT
>JBBTXB010000035.1:0-2133 GCA_038062475.1 Patescibacteria group bacterium | reverse complement strand
ATCTCTTGACAGAAATCGGTAGTGCAGGCGATGCCGTCATCGCAATTGCGCGGGATGCCATGGAGGCATTCGCCCCCCGCGCACGTCTCGCTCACGGTACACCACAACCCATCGTCGCAGTCGCCTGCGCTCGCGCATTCCGACCCAGAGTCGCTCCCCGAGTCGTTCCGACTCGTGTCGGAACCGGAATCGCTTCCGGAATCGGTGCAATCCGCACACCCCGAATCGCTCCCGCCGTTCGCGGAGGCGTCCTCTTCACTGTCGGGGACGGCATCGGTTCCGCTGCCAGAATCACTTCCACCGCTCGACTCCAAGACACATCCGGAGACCGCGAAGACGAGGCCAACGATCCACAGGTAACGCTTCATGAGATTCTCCCTTTCTGTTGGTGAACCCCGCTCCACGCCTGGAATAGCGTGAGACGGGGTGAACTAGAAGTCCAGGTCAAAGGTGGTTACCACGTGGGCGCCTACACCGAAAAAGATAACCGAGGACGTTGCGTCCCGATCATCTCCGACGAGAGCGTCCACGCCGAATACCAAGTCCCACTTCTCGACGCGCAACCGAGGTCCGAGTCCGAAGGCGAGGATCTGCCGCTTCGCGGAGTTCCCCGGAGAATCAAAGACGTGGGTCCACGCGCCCGTTACCGTAACGCCTACGCCGAGGAGACGAACGGGCTTGGGAGCCAACCAATCAATGCTCCCGCCGACGAACGTGCCGGAGGAGAGCGCCTCGTAGCCGGCGCGAACCGCGATCTCAAAGCTTCCCGGAGTCCGGAACACGAGTGTAGGTCCGCCCAGGAGCGCGATGGTCTTCGGAGTCCACAGAAACGAGGACTCAATGCCCACCGTCACGACCGACTTTGCCTTCGGAAGCGCCGCCAGCCGCTTCGTGAGTTCATCCAACCGCGCTCGCAGCTCCGCGAGTTCGGCCGGAGCGCCCACGCTACCGATAGGCAAGCTCTCGGGACTGTCGCGTTCGACAGAATCCATGAGCGCGAGGCGGATTTCCTTTACGACATCCGCGAGGTCGTCGAACTCCTTTCGACCAACCTTGCTCATATCCTCGAGCTCGGCGAGCCGCGCCTCCAGCGCCGCGAGACGCTCCTTCACTCGAAGCGTTTCACAGCAGGTGGGCTTCGGCTTCTTCGGCTTCGCGACCGCCGGCTTCTTGCAACCATCCCCGCACTTGCAGGGGGCGCACGAGCTGTCTGCTCCATCGGCATACGCGTTCATGCTCGGAACGAAGACCGCCACGAAAACGATTGCAACGACCACCACAGCGCTCGGGAAACGCATGCTGACCTCCTTCCCCTGATGTCCATCGGGGGATTGTTTGTGATTTTGTTCTCAAAGGACTGCTCATCCGGCCATGATAAGCACCGGAACAGTCTGGCGTAGGGCATGGAGAAGAGGAGGATAATCTCCGCGCCGACGCCAAACTGTTTCGGCATTTCTCTCTGGCCAAGAAGGCGCCACCGTAGCATGGATGAGAGAGGGTGTCAATCCCGCTAGCGGCAGAACACACAAATACAAAAACCCCCGCTTTACAGCGGGGGCCAAGTTAGACCTTGGGCGGTTAATCTCCGAAGAAAAACGATTAGAGGATGTAGGCTGGTTACGGAGCGGTCGGGGCAGGTCCTAGCCAAGAGAAAAAGATGTTCGCGATGAGCACCACTGCCATCTCGATCGCGATGAACATTGTGCCGATCACATTCCAGCGACGCTTCCCGGGCGTCGGCTCGGCAGGGGCGTTTGCTCTCGCCACCTGCCGCGGCAGCGTCGCCAGATCAATGAGCAGCAGGAGCACGGTATATCCCACCCGCACAAAGACGAGCGCGTACGTGATGGCCGAGGCGTAGCTCGCGCGCCCCGTCGCGGAGACGAGGGAACCGAGGACGAAGGCGATCACCCAGACCCACAAGACCAAATACGCGAGGCCCCTCCTCGTTTTCTTCAGATAGAACTTATGCACGCCGAAGATGCCGAGAAATACGGCGAGGAGATAGGCCAATGCGACGGATTTCTTTTTTTGGTCAGACATACGTATAAGTGCGAATAATTACTCTTGAAGTTTTGCTATAAGCTCTTCCCTTAACCTTTCCTGCTCCTCCGCGGAGGAGGCGTAAAAAAT
>JBBTXB010000034.1:2204-7405 GCA_038062475.1 Patescibacteria group bacterium | reverse complement strand
TCTCCAAATCCCTTACTTATTCACAGGCGGTAACTGGATCGCTGCAACAGTACAATTTTTGTTATCGTCAAAAGACTATATAATAGTGGGTACAACTTTATGAGACCTCTGCAAAACTCCATTCCTACTGCAAGTTCCGAATTTCGGCTGTCATCCCTTCGGGAGATCACCCGTAGGGTGACAAAATTGCAGAAGCTCCTCCGCTTATACTTCGTATAAACATCGTCACTTCTGCAATTTTTCGCTTCTAAATTCGGAACTTTCGTGACGGAAGCGAGTGTTGCAGAGGTCTCCTATGACAGAGAAGCAGAAACAATCTTTTGCCGCCTACGTGCGAAATTTTATTTTCGGCGTTGAGGACAGTCTCGTTTCAACCGCGGGACTCCTTTCCGGCATCGCGACCGCCGGAGTCTCGCGCGGGAACATCCTCGCGACCGGCGTTGTTTTGATTTTCGTTGAGGCCTTCTCCATGGCCGTGGGGAGCTTTCTCTCCGAACGCTCGGCGGAGGAGTACCTCGCGCAGGCAGAATTGCCGACCCGCCGATCCGTCGGAGTGGGGAGCATTATGTTCGTCTCTTATTTCGCAACGGGTTTTATTCCGCTTTTTCCGTACCTTATTCTCGATGTTTCTGTCGCTTTTCCTGCCTCTATTGTTGCCTCGCTCGTTGCGCTCTTCATTTTAGGACTCGTCGCCGCACGCGTTCTCCGCATTAAAAAGACACTGCGGAGCGGCCTGCGGATGCTTGTTGTCGGCGGTTTCGCCATCGCGCTGGGCGTCGCCGTAGGGAGTTTTGTCCGTTAAACTAACGCCTGCCCCTTGCCCCCACACCAGTCGACCGATAGAGCGCAAGGCGCTCCGCTGAAGGTGGTAAGTTGCAAGCCGATTAAATCGGAACTTCCACCAGATTTGTTTGGGACACAGAGGAATAAGAGGGTTTGAGTCGGTCGACTGGTGTGGGGGCTTGTAAAAATGGCAGGAACGTGTAGAATACTCGGATTACGCCCGCCGAAGTTTTTGCCGCATCCTTTAGCTACTGGCACAAACGCGGTTTAAGTCGAGGCGGATATATCCAAATAGCATTTATTATTAATGCAAAAATTTAGGCGGGTATGCATGAACGCACACCGCACACGGACGCTAGTTTTTACGGCCTCGGGATTGCGCCGAAGCTTCTTGAATCCCTTGATCGGCTCAAGTTCACGACCCCCACGCCGATCCAACAGAAGGCCATCCCCATCGCCATCGCAGGAACGGACGTCATCGGAATTGCGCAGACCGGCACGGGAAAGACCCTTGCCTTCGGTATCCCGATGATACAACGCCTCGCCCAGGTGAAGGGTAAGGGGTTGGTGATTTTACCCACCCGAGAACTCGCGTTGCAGGTTGACGAGGTCTATCAGAAGCTCGGACGCAGTCTTGGGCTGCGGACGGCGGTCCTTATCGGTGGCGCGTCCATGGAGCGGCAGGTGCAGATGATCCGCAAGAACCCGCATGTCATTATCGGCACTCCGGGGCGCATTATTGATCACCTGAACCAGCGCACCTTGGCGATCAGCGCCGTATCTATCCTCGTTCTTGATGAGGCGGACCGCATGCTGGACATGGGTTTTGCCCCGCAGATCCAGCGAATTCTGCAGACGGTTCCGAAAGATCGGCAGACAATGCTTTTTTCGGCGACCATGCCCAACGACATCGTGCGGATCGCAACTGCGCACATGAAGCTCCCGGTACGCGTGGAAATCGCGCCTGCGGGAACGGCCGCCGAGCGCGTCGCTCACGAGCTTTTTGTGGTGAGAAAAGATCAGAAAAACCGCCTGTTGGAAAAGATGCTTTTGGAATACCACGGGACAGTGCTGGTGTTCTGCCGCACTAAATTCGGCGCGCGGCGACTAGCGCGGGCCGTGCGGGGTATGGACCAAAGCGGGGCGGAGATTCACTCCGACCGTTCACTTGCCCAGCGCCGCGAAGCGTTGGACGGTTTTAAGGCCGGAAAATACCGCGTGCTTGTGGCGACGGATATTGCCGCGCGCGGCATTGATGTGGTGGGGATTGAGCTTGTCGTGAATTATGACCTTCCGGATAACCCCGAAGATTACGTGCACCGTATCGGCCGCACCGGCCGGGCCGGGCGAACGGGGCGCGCCATCTCTTTTGCAACTCCGGAGCAGAAGAACGAAGTCCGAGATATTGAGAGGATTGTTCGACTCGCCCTTCCTATTTCCAAACTGCCGGAACTTCCTCCCGCGCGCGAGCCGCAATTCACGGCGCCGCGGCCGTATGGCGGGTCCTCGCCCCGGGGATCGTTTCAGGGACGGCGGCCGCCGCCGCGCAGCGGAAGAGGATCGCGCAGGTGGTAGTTAAGCGACGCGCGAATAAGGGGTCTGGTTGACGGATCCTGCATGGTACCATTCGTACGAATTAGACCACGAGAGAGTTTGAGATTTGGCGTTAATAAAAAAACAGCCCGATAACAACCGGGCTGTTCGCTTTTCAGCGGCTTCTCACGAGGCCTTTCTGCGGTCCGAGGCATGTAACGACCTCGACGCCGCGGAGCCGCTCCTTGCCCACGCGGCAAGCAGTCGTGAGGTTCATGAACCCTTCTGCAAGCGCGGCCTCGGCGTCCGCCCTGTTCTCGTAGGTTCGTCGCTCGAGGAGCGCGCGCATGGTGACGTTGTGGCACTTGCCGCAGGAGATGAGTTCCGTGGCGATGCCGACACCTGTCGGCTGAATAGAGCTGCGGATTTCTTCACGGACCTCGCGCGGCTCATGTATCCAGTAAGTCCAGAGCAGATAGCCGTCCTGACTGTTGCGGTGGAACTTGTTGCGGCACGAAGGGCACTGGGTAGGGATGAACTTCTCCACTGCATACACGGTCTGGCGCACGAGCACGGACTTCTTCCCTTCCATTTTTTCTTTCCTTTCGTTGGTTTTTAAAGGCCGATATCCGCCAGAGGCGGATTGTAACTCCCAATGAAACTTCATTCGCCTTTGGCTCTGAAATTTCGGGCGAGTTACAACAACAAAACACCACTCCTTTAGAGAGTGGTTGCACAGTTACGGTGGCATCGTTCCCTCCAAGGGGCTGGGGTCGCACCTTTCCCATAGGGCAGGTTGCGGGCGGAGCATTGGGCCAGGTCCCTTAACATCTCCGCACTCTTGATGCTTCAGTTGTGACTACACACTAGCATACCACGCAGGAGTGTCAAATAGTCTTGTGGATAACATATGAGGAGCAAAAAAGTAATTCTTCCACATGAACTCGCAAGGCGGCGCAGAATCGCGGCGAGAGTTGTACGCATTCTCCGTCGGCTTTTTCCGACGGCGAAGATCGCGCTTCGTTACGGAAACCCGTGGGAGCTCCTTGTTGCCGTGATGCTCTCTGCCCAGTCAACGGACAAGAAAGTGAATGAAGTGACGGCGAAACTTTTTAAAAAATATCGGACGTTGAATGACTACGTGAACGCCGATCCGCGAGAGTTCCAAGAAGACATCAAAGTTCTCGGTCTTTTCCGCACGAAGGCGAAACATATCTTGGCAACCGCGAAAATCATCAAAGAAAAATTCGGCGGTAAGATTCCGAAGACAATGGAGGAGATGCTTATGCTCCCCGGTGTTGCGAGGAAGACCGCGAACGTCGTGCTCGGGAATGTCCACGGCGTCGTTCTCGGGATCGCGGTGGACACCCATGTTCGCCGCCTGTCGCGGCTCTTGGGACTCACTGATGAGAACGATCCGAACAAAATTGAGCGCGACCTCATGCAGATTCTTCCGAAGAAGGAATGGATTGATTTTAACCACCGCATGGTTTTCTACGGCCGCGAGTATTGCCCCGCGCGACCGCACGACCACGCCAAGTGTCCGCTTTCAAAAATACGATAATATCGCCGGCATTTGCCAAAAATGACGCTTTCTGGCTTAGTAAAGGAGCGTCCTTTCACACCGGAGGTTCATGGTGGAAGATCAAGTGGCTCCTTCGCCTGGTTGGCGCAGTGTCCTCCAAGCTGGCCTCAAGCAGATCAACTGGCGCGAGGTGGGATATACCTTCGCCATTACATGGCTATGGGTGACCACCCTTCTCTTCGTGGTCGGATTGATCGCACAGATCTCCGATTCCCCCGCGATTCTGCCCGATACCGCAACCGTGGGGATTCTGCCTAACTGGTTTGATGAGTTTGTTGGGAGGGTTCGGACCAGGGATGTGACAGACATCGCTTTCTGGCAGCACCTGTTCCTCGTCATCGTTGCCGCCCCACTCGTCGAGGAGAGCGTCTTCCGCCTGCTCGTCTGCCGCGTGGCGGAGGTGACGGAACAATGGAAGCTTAAGTGGCCGATCGTGATCGTCGGCTCTTTCATCATCTTCGGCATGCTGCATCCCAACAGGATCTGGAGCATTCCACTCCAAGGCGTTGCGGGACTCCTCTGGGCGCGATTGTACTTGAGCTACAAGGGCAAGTCGCAGCTCGCCGCCTTCGCCTCGTGCGTCATCGTACACGCGAGCTACAACTTCTCGGTAGAGACCTGGCAGGTCATCCGGGAATGGGCTTCGTGAAACGAATGGCCTCGATCTCGATAAGATCGAGGCTTTTTTGTTACTGGCTTTAAATTTTCGATCCGCCTCGGGCGGAGATGGAAATTTCACCAGTCCCGCGAACGGGATCCCGCCACGCGGGACAGTAACAACCCCGCCTTAAGTCCCACTAGAACTGTTCGGATTCTCCGACGGAAGCCGAAGGCGTATCGCGCAGTGATTATCTAAAACCGAGACTGGCGATGGACTTGGGGCGGGGTATGTTACAATGATGAACTATGAGCGACGATGCCCTCAAAAATGGCTACCCGTGTCCGATCTGCGGCTTGCATTACGCCGAGAAAGAAACGGCGGAGGCCTGCGAGCGCTGGTGCACGGAAAAGCGGAGCTGCAACACGGAGATTATTAAGCTCGCGCTGGAGAACCGGCCGTGATCTTATGAATTCGGAAAAAGCAAAATCATTGAAGATCGGGACATATAAGCACTTCAAGGGTAAGACCTATAACGTGTTGGGGATAGCTCGCCACAGCGAGACCCTTGAGGAATTGGTGGTGTATCAGGCGCTCTACGGAGAACGGAAGTTGTTTGTGCGCCCGCTCCCCATGTTTTTAGAAGAAGTGGAGGTTGGTGGCCGACGGGTACCCAGATTTCAATATATTGGAGACGTATGA
>JBBTXB010000034.1:0-2104 GCA_038062475.1 Patescibacteria group bacterium | reverse complement strand
CCGGATCAGACGGGAAAGGAGCGTAAACTTTCCGATTACAAGGGAAGGTGGGTGCTCCTGTATTTTTATCCGAAGGATGATACGCCCGGCTGCACCAAGGAAGCATGCGCGATTCGCGATACCTACGCTGAATTTAAGAAAGTTAAAGCGGTAGTGCTTGGGGTGAGCACGGATTCGGTCACGAGCCATGCGAAATTTGCAAAGAAGTTCAACCTCCCGTTCACGCTCCTCGCTGACGAGGAGAAAAAAGTGGCGAAGGCCTACGGCGTGTGGGGAAAGAAGAAGTTCATGGGGCGGGAATATATGGGGACGCACCGCACCTCGTTTTTGATTGATCCACAGGGAATGATCGCCAAGGTCTATGTTGAGGTGAAGCCGGAGATGCACGCCGAAGAAGTGCTTAAAGATTTGGAAACCATGTGACGGGGTGGCTTCCAAAGAAATTGCGCGCTGCCGCGCAGTGGTCGCACTTCGCTCGGAAATACATTCCGAGTAGAATAGAAGCTATGCCCAGTAATACAACCTCGACCCATTGAGAACTCATCGCGATGAGTTCTCAATGAACGTAGAAACGCGTTTATGAAAACACGCAAAGTCGCTATGAACGCTCGACTAACCTACAACTCGACTTGCAGTCGAGGTTGATATACTGGGTATGAGGGGGCACCTTGCCGATTATTATTCGCGTCCGATAGAAATCGTTGATGGCGACGGCTGTTTTCTTGTGGACGCAAAGGGGAAGCGGTATCTGGATTTTATTGCCGGTTGGTGCGTCGGCAACATTGGGTGGAAACGGAAAGAGGTGCGAGAAGCGCTTCAGAAAGAAGCGGCGCGCGGCATCTATGTTCCGCCGTTTTTGCATTTTGCGGGGTGGGAGAAATTTGCCGAGCTTTTAGTTTCACATGCGCCCGGGAAACTCTCCCGCGTCTTTCGCTGCACGAGCGGTTCCGAGGCGGTTGAGTTTGCCGTGAAATGCGCTCGCGCCGCAACGGGAAAGAAGTTTATTGTTTCCATTGACGGGGTATATCACGGGCACACATACGGCGCGGCTTCCGTCGGGAACGCGTGCAGCAAGGAGATGGCTCCGTGCCTCTTTGAGTTTGAGAAAATTCCCATGCCGAACGAGTATCGGGGGGTTACTGCGGCCGAGGTCGTCAAAAAATTTGAAAAGCGAGCGAGGGAGGGGGATATTGCCGCCTTTATTTCCGAGCCGGTTTTTACGAACGCGGGCGCCATCGTTCCCCCAGCTGACTTTTATCCGGCAATTGCCGACATCTGCCGCAAGCACGGAATCCTTTTGGTGATGGACGAGGTGGCGACCGGCTTCGGGCGGTGCGGCACGCTGTTTGGAAGCGAGCTATGGGGATTGGAGCCGGACATCATTTGTCTGGGAAAGGGGCTTACCGGCGGCTATGGGACAATGGGCGCGACGCTTGTGACCGAGAAGGTGTATGCCCGCGCGAGCGGCATTCCGTGGTACTCAACTTTTGGCTGGCTTGTGACGGATCTCGCGGCGGCGCAGGCGAATGTAGAAGTGATCCTGCGCGAGCGGTTATGGGAGAATGCGCGGGAAGTCGGAGCGTACATACTGGAAAAATTGAAGCCGCTTGAAGATACGCCGGACGTGGGCGAGGTGCGCGGCATTGGCATGGTTCTGGGTATTGAAATCGTGCGCGATAAGCAGTCGCGCGCACCGGATTTTTTGAAGGCGCAGCGGTTTCAAGATCGGTGCGCCGAGCGGGGACTGCTGCTTGAAACGGCGCACAACACGCTATTCATCACGCCATCGCTTACGCTCACCAAAGAGCTGGCGGATCAGGGGATAGGGATTATCAGCGAGGTTCTACGGGCGGGATAGGTTGTAGTTCAAAAAACAAACCGATTATTCGGTGACATTCGGGCAGATTCGTAAATTCGGCAAGTATGTTTCATGTTTCGTGCTTCATGTTTTATGCTTAAGCGTTTATTTGTTGCCATTCCGTTCCCGCCGCCGTTTGTGAGGGCGTTTGCGAGTTATGAAAAGCGCCACCTGGTTCGGGGTGTGCGTTGGATTCCGGGGAAGAATTGGCACATCGTCGTATATTTTCTCGGAGAGGTGGATAAG
>JBBTXB010000033.1:15597-25482 GCA_038062475.1 Patescibacteria group bacterium | reverse complement strand
CATCGGCTCGGCGGTCATTGGTCTGGCGCTGGCGCTCGGCTCTTTTCTTCTTTTTAACACTATTAACCCGCAGCTCGTGGAGCTGCGGTTGCCGTATATTCCGAAGGTAGTGCGGGATGAATATATTTTTGGCAATCGCTGTTCCCGTCTGCCAGCAGAGACGCGCTTTGCGCTGGCCGGAGAAACTCCCGCTCCGGGAAAGAGATCGAGCTATTCTCCGCCCCCTTCCGCGTTTCCGTTAGAAAAACCGGCCACAGAGTGTACCAAGAGCTTCTACTACACGCCGGGTGGCAGTTCTGTCTGTGTGGGGGATGTCTGTCCGGTCGGAAAGGCGTGCATTTGGAATGACGATAAGTTTGAATGCAAACCGGCAGTGATTGCCGGCACAATCTCCTTTAAGGAGAAGCGATATTTGGATAACGATATAGATTTGCGTATTCTCTGCAATAACGGGAAAAATTTTGCTGCCGAATTTGAGGATGCCGATGCGCCCGTTGTCTCTGCTGACGGTTCGGGAACGCAGTATTACGCAATCGCCTTTGATCAACGCGAGTTTGACAGGATGCTTGACGACTGCGATAGCAATGGCGGGGTGAAGGGGTTTTATCTGGAGTCGGATGAGTTTAACGACGAGGGGGAAGCTCTGGGCGCGATTGCAAGCTCTGTGGCGGGCTTGGCGGAGGGGTGCGCAGTCGGTGTCGCAGCCATTGTCGCGGTCGGTGGCGTGGGCGGTGCCGTGACCGCACCGCTGGGATGCGTTGCCGGCGTTGTGGCAGCAACGATAGATACGGACGACCATTACGCCATGCTTCGGAACATTTGCGGCGCGGGAATTAACACACCGCCAATTTTTACAGACAATCCGGCGGTTCCGGATACGGCAAATCCGGAGCATTGGATTGTTGATCCTGACAAACTTGATTGGCGCACGGTTGTCGCGACGACCCCCAGCGATGCTATTTTCACCGAAGAGATGATCCGCACCGCTCTGAATCCCGCTTCGCCCAAGACTATTTTATGCGACATTGAAACAAGCTTTGAGCGTTTCCCCCGGCAGTAATGCGCCGTAAAGAAAGCCGCCGCTTGGAAAACCATCCCGTTTGCGCGGGGTGGTTTTGTTTTTCCGGCGATACCGATGACAAGTTGTGGGTTGCCTCCATCCGCGATTTGCATCAGGTGAGAAATAATCGAACACCAGAATTACGCTATAGCGTAATTCTGGTGTCTTGCCAAAAATTTCAAGTTAGCAACCCCCGCCCTCTATGCAAGCATTGTTGGATTAGAGGGCGGGTTTTTTTGATTCCGGGCAGCCACTCTTGTCAGCTTCCTTGACAGGGTGTATTCTATCTCCCTTTACCGACATCCGGCTGACCGTCCACCGCATTCCGACTACCGCAGCGGTAGCCCGTAGTCGGTAGTCTGTCGGCCACCTCACCCTGCCCATGTCTGACACAATTTCAATCAGAGGGTCTCGCGTCCATAATTTGAAGAATGTTTCGTTGGACATCCCGAAGAATACGCTCACGGTGTTTACCGGTCTTTCGGGCTCCGGCAAGTCCTCGCTCGCGTTTGACACGATTGCGGTTGAGGGGCAGCGGCGGTATGTGGAGTCGCTTTCGGCCTACGCGCGGCAATTTTTAGAACTGCGCGACCGGCCGGACGTGGATGAGATCTCCGGCCTTTCGCCGACGATCGCCATTGACCAGCGCACTGTTTCCCGCAACCCCCGTTCAACGGTGGGAACCATCACCGAAGTTTCAGATTATCTGCGGCTGCTTTTCGCGCGCATGGGCGAGCCGCACTGTCATCGCTGTGGCACCCTGGCGCTCAAACAAACGGTTGAGACCATTCGCGACCAGATCATTCGCGCTGCCGGCAACCGCAACGGTCTTCTCCTTGCGCCTGCGGTGCGAAGCGCGCGGGGAGAACATCGGCACATTTTGGAAGAAATTCGCCGCGCGGGATACGCGCACGTACGTCATGATGGCCACATTATTTCGGTTGAGGAAGCCCTGGATCAATCTCCCGAGCGCGGAAAGTACCACACGATTGAAGCGGTAGTAGTCCGCCTCGGGCGGAGCGAAGACGCACCGACAGTGGAAGCGCTTAAAAAAGCGCTGGAGCTTTCGGGCGGACACCTCATCTTCGTAGCCCCTGACGATGCGGAAACGTTGCTTTCAACCAAACTCGCCTGCCATCGGTGCGGCTTGTCTCTTCCCGAAGTTGAACCGCGACTTTTCTCGTTCAACAGTCCGCAGGGGGCGTGTCCTGCATGCACCGGCCTGGGAATGACGCTCACCTTTGATCCGGAGCTGGTACTGCCGAACCCGCGGCTCACTATCGCTGAAGGGGCGATCCGGCCGTTGCAGCGGCTCTCCGGCAATCACACGGCTTTCATGGCGCTCCTGGGCGCGGTAGCGGCGCGTCATAATTTTTCTTTGAATCAGCCGATTTCAGAATTGAGTGCTCGCGCTCGTGGCATTCTGCTCGGGGGTACGAAAGACGAGACCCATGATGTTTCCGGCCACGCGCTTCCATTCCCCGGCGTCATCGCGCATCTTATGTCCCGCTACCGCGAGACTGACTCTGATTATTTGCGGAAAGAGCTTGAGGCGTTCATGCGCGAGAATGTCTGCGATGCCTGTGCCGGTAAGCGGCTCCGCCCTGAAGCGCTTGCCGTCACCATCTCTGGCAAATCCATCGCCGATTGGGGCATGCTCCCGATTTCCGAGCTTCTGCCCGTTCTTGAGCAACTCGCCGCCGGGAAAAACGGACGCGTGAAGAATGCGGGGGCCATGGATCCCGTTAGAGGCCGCCCTCCGTCCGCCCGAGACGGACTACGACCCCGACAGATGTCGGGGTCTGCCTCTAACGGGATGGAAGAGAAGGTGGCGCGTCCCATTGCTCGAGAAGTCATGGCGCGTCTCGGCAATCTCGCCGAAGTGGGGCTTGAATACCTCGCCGTTGACCGGAGCGCGGCGACGCTCTCCGGCGGGGAAGCGCAGCGCGTGCGCTTGGGAACCCAGCTTGCAGCCGGCCTTTCCGGACTCATTTATGTGCTGGACGAGCCGACCATCGGCCTCCATCAGCGCGATATCGGGAAGCTCATTGCAACGCTTAAAGGTTTGCGCGACGGCGGGAACACGGTGATTGTCGTAGAACACGATGCGACGACGATCCGCGCCGCCGATTATGTGTTTGACATTGGTCCCGGCGCCGGAATTTACGGCGGCGAAGTTGTCGCCTCCGGCCGTCCGAATGAACTTGCGCGCTCTCCACGCTCGCTTACGGGAAAATATCTTTCGGGCCGCTTGCGTATAGAACCGCGGAAGGTTCTCCGTCGAGGAAACGGAAAAGGGCTCGTCGTCGTGGGTGCAACGGAGCATAATCTGCAGAATATTGATGTGCGTATTCCTTTGGGCACCTTCATCTGCGTCTCTGGAGTTTCCGGTTCCGGAAAATCCACGCTGGTGCAGGACATCCTCGCTCGCGCGCTCTCCATGCGCCTGCACGGCGGCAAGGAACTTCCCGGGAAGCACAAGGAAATTAGGGGCATTGAGCATTTGGATAAAGCCATCGCCGTTGACCAGTCGCCGATCGGCCGTACGCCGCGGTCAAATCCGGCTACCTATACCGGTCTTTTTACCGCCATTCGCGATCTCTTTACGGAGGTTCCCGAGGCGCGAGTGCGCGGTTTTGATGCGGGGAAATTCAGCTTCAATGTGAAGGGCGGCGGACGGTGCGAGCCCTGCGCCGGCGAAGGGTATATTGAGATCCCGATGCAATTTTTGCCGGACGTGTACGTGGAGTGCTCGGAATGCCACGGAAAGCGTTATAACGCAGAAGCGCTTGAGGTGCGATTCCGGGGAAAGACCATCGCCGACGTGCTTGCCATGACCGTTGAGGAGGCGCTCAAATTTTTCCATGACATTCCCCCGATAGCTATCGGGGAAAAGCTCACGGTGCTCCGCGACGTTGGTTTGGGATATCTCCGCCTCGGCCAGCCGGCGACCAATCTCTCCGGCGGAGAGGCGCAGCGGGTAAAACTTGCGGCAGAGCTTGGCAGGCGAGAGACGGGGCGCACGCTCTATATCCTGGACGAGCCGACCGTCGGGTTGCATTTTGACGACATTCGCAAGCTTCTTGACGTGCTCCACCGGCTTGTGGAGCGCGGGAACACGGTTTTAGTCGTTGAGCACAATATGGACGTTATCGGCTCCGCTGACTGGGTCATTGATTTGGGTCCTGATGGCGGTACCCGTGGCGGGAAGGTAGTTGCCGCAGGAACCCCGGCGGAGGTCGCGCGCGCTGCGAAGTCGGTTACCGGCAAATATTTGCGCGAGGTTTTGAAAAGCGGAGGAGCGCCGGGGCGGTTGGCGGCGAAGCAGCCGAAGCGAGTGGTGACAGTGAAAAAATAAATCCCGCACCTTTTGGGCACTTGCGGCTGTCTGTGCCGTCGTTAGCCAAAAGGTGCGGGATGCGTTTTCGCTTACGAGCCGTTTGCACCGAATTTGTCATTGAACAACTTTTGCAGGAATTCAAGGAGGATGGCGCAGCTTGCTCCGTTTGGGGGAGCTAAGACGCCCAGCGGAATGTCCGCGCCGCCTTCGTGACCCTTCGCACCGCCGTAGCCGGGGAAGTGCAGATGGAGAAGATCGTTCAGGTCGTTCGCTCTGTCAATCGTGCGTGCTTTGACAGTGACCAGTTTTCCGTCCTGTAGCCCCCAAACAATGACCGTGTAGACGCCCTCCCATCGAACGAGTTTCGTTGCTACGCGCGCGAGGAGCGTATTGTCATGAGCCGTCATCTCGCCGACCGTGGCGATAAGCTTTGCCTGATGAATCGTTTTTGTTCGGTACGCCGTTGCCATGAATGCGTAGTACGCTTCGGGGAGCGGAAATTCGTGTAGATCTTGCAGAAGGCGCTGGTCTCCGTGCCGCATAAGTTCCGTGAACATCTCGCGATCAAGCGAGGTCGTCTTGCTCAAGAGGCCCCGCGTATCGTTGTAGACGCCGAACGCCCCGATGGTCGCCACTTCACGGTCATCGTCGGTGAGTTTGACTTCAAACACCTGGAGAAGCCGCGCCACCATGGTACTCGCTGCTCCAAAGCGCGGTTCTATCCATACCCAGCGGTTTGCGCTGGGCGAGAGCCGTGAATCGTGATGGTCAATGACGATGATGGGGTCGAGCGGTTCTTCGCCCCAGCGCTTGTCATGCAGAATGGCGGAGTCCAGCAGGATCACTGCGGCGTCTCTCGGCAGCTCCTCTTTGGGGCGGAAGATCGGCGCAAGGTTGCACATGGTAAACGCCGTCTGGTTTTGAGGATCGCTATTGCCCGCGCCCGCATAGCAGACGATCGCATCCTGCCCCAATGAACGAAGGAGTTTTCGCATGAGCATGCTGGCCCCCATGCTGTCCGGATCTAACTGGGTGGTAACAATTGCCAAGGGTCTCTGCGTCTCCGTGATGATGCGGCGCAAAAGCTCGGTATCCGGCGGGGCAAGGTCGGTGCTTGGAAGCTTCGTCTCTGGCATCGGTACTCCTTGTGAAGGAACCAATGAATTTTTAGTCCACTGTGCCCGCGCGGTCAAGTACCCTGTACAGGGTACAAGTCCCCCATACGGGGTACAGGGGGGGTGTTCAAAAACAAAGACTCCCTCGAAAGTGAGGGAGTCTTTGTTGGAATTCATCTCTTCCGGATGGTTTCTTTGAGAGTTTTTTTGGATTTCCGCAAGAAGTACAGCTTCGCGCGTCGCACCCTCGCCTGTTTTACGACCTCTATTTTTTCTATTGACGGCATCGCCAAGGGAAAGATTTTTTCCACGCCGACCCCCTCGGAGATTTTGCGAACCGTGATGGTCGTTTGCGGCTCGCTGCCTCGCCGCGCCAAGACGACCCCTTCAAACATTTGGGAACGCTCCTTTTCTTCGCCTTTGCCCGTGACATCAACGATTCGTTGGTAGACGCGGATCGTCATTCCCGGTCGGATGTCCGGATAGAGTGTTTTTGCCATACGATACCCTTACTCTTACTGGTTAGTTTTTTGACGACTTTTAATGAAGCCAAGAATTTGGCCCAGGGTTTCTTCAAGCGTTTGGTCGCTCGTATCAACGACGAGATCATACTGACGCTTGTCTAAAAAGTCAACCCCGTAGGCGCGTTTCAGGCGTTTTTGGTTCATTTCAATCCGATTGGCGACGACCAGCCGCGCTTCCTCTACGCTCGCGTACTCCGGCTCGTCTGCGCGCACGTGCGCATTTTCTTTCTTTGCATGGTAGATGCGTTCTGCGCCAGTGCCGAGATCAACTGTGAGGAATATTTTTAACGACTGGGGAATGAAGTGGAATGAAACCAGGCCGTCAGTGATGAAATTGTCTTCAGTTTCCCCGAGCCGCTTCTGGTATTCGTCCGGGGTCCTATCTAATATCGGGTCTGTCTCCGCTTCACGGAGCAAGTCGTCAACCGTTACCCCGCGTTCTTGGGCGATTTTTCCCCAGATGTCGCCCATGGAGTAGTGCTGCATGCCGAGGGATTTGGCAAGCGCTTTTGCAACAGTCGTTTTTCCGGCGCCGGGAAGACCGGAGATGGTGATGATCATACGTTAGAAGACGTAGAACGAAGGATCGCTTTCAATTCTACGTTCTATATATTTTTGAATTCCTTCGGTGCCGGATTGATAAATTCTCGTTTGTTACCGTTTCGATCAGTGAAGACAAGCTTCTCGGCGTGCAGCATAAGCCGCGGAGCTTTTACGCCGCCATAGAGCGTGTCCCCCGCGACGGGATGGCCGATTGCGGCAAAATGCGCGCGTATCTGGTGCATCCGCCCGGTTTCTATGTGCACACGCGCGAGCGTACGGTTTTTTGCACGCTCAAGCACCTCATATTTCGTCGTCGCCGGGAATCCATCTTCCTGCGCTCGCACCGGTCCGCCGTGCTTCGGCCGTCGAAGCGGAAGCGTTATGACACCGGCATCATCCCGAAGTGTTCCGGAGAGGATCGCCGCATATTCTTTAAAAACGCGGCGGGCTGCGAACTCTTTTCGCACATGATCATACGCCGCGTGTGTTTTTGCAAGGATGACCACGCCGGAGACGTCGCGGTCAAGCCGATGCACAATACCGGAACGCTCCGGCTCTCCGACCTCCCGGATCGGCGGGTAGTGGGCGAGCGCCCAGTTTGCGAGCGTGTCCGGCACAGGATGCTTTGGAGATTGGTACATTACAATGCCCGCGGGTTTTGAAACAGCGAGATATTCTTCATCTTCAAAGATGATTGATATCGGAACTGCCGGATTCGGAGTTACGGCAATGACCTCCACTTCCCATCGGATCAGAACCTTGTCTCCCGCGCGGAGTTTAAGATGGGCGGTGACTGGTTGGCCGTTCACCGCGACCTTCTCTTGGTGGATCAATTTTTGGAACTGGCTGCGCGAGTGCGATTGGAATGTGCGCGCAAGCCATTGGTCGAGGCGCGTTCCGGCATCTTCCGGTTCAATTACATGAGTGGTCGCATCAGCCATACCCAGTATATCAACTTCGACTTTTGGTCAAGTTGATGATTGTTTGAGAATTAAAGAGTAAGGATGTCATGGTGTGTTTGGCCGAGGAAACTCCATTGCCCGCCCAAATTTTTACCCCCGCCTCTGCGGCGCAAAAATTTAGGCGGGCGGTCGAAGATGTATTACTGGGCATACCCAGTATATCAACTTCGACTTTTGGTCAAGTTGATGATTGTTTGAGAATTAAAGAGTAAGGATGTCATGGTGTGTTTGGCCGAGGAAACTCCATTGCCCGCCCAAATTTTTACCCCCGCCTCTGCGGCGCAAAAATTTAGGCGGGCGGTCGAAGATGTATTACTGGGCATGGGATTTTTTTAAAAATATTTTTGCCTGTGCCTTGGTGTGAACACGGCTGGCGAGCTGCTCTTCTCGGAGCGCGCGGAGCGCCTCTCCCACCTCCGGCCCGGGTTTGAGTTTTAGGAGTTTCATGACCTCATCGCCATTCAGGAACGGTTTGGGAAGAGTGTACCGCTTGGCGCCTTTCGAAAGCGCACCGCAGCGTGCGCGGAGCGCGCGGTAATCGGTTAACATCGGTTTTCCATTTTCGGCGATTGTCGCCGAGCCATCGGCAAACATGAGTTTGAAGAGCGTTTCTCCGGGCACGTTGGGATTGAAGAAATATTTCTCCAGGGTGGATGCTTTCATGGCCACGACGTTGCCGTGCACGGCGAGAAGGTGGTGGGCGATGAGCCATGAGAGTTTCTCGGTATCAACGCCGAATTCTCCCGGTGCGGAGAGATGCAGGCGCCGCGCGATTTTCTCCGTAACTTCCGCGCCGATTTTGTCATGCTCGTTGAAGCGGATGCGGTCGGTACCGTTTTTTTCGGGAGTTTGGATGGTATATGGCTTGCCGATGTCGTGGAAGAGTACGGCGAGTGTGGTCATGGCATCCGGCAGCTCTTTGCCGAACTCGCGGCGGAACTGCGGCGAGCGGAGCACTTTGAGCGCCATAATCATGTGTGTCCATACATCGCCCTCGGAGTGATAGTTCGGAGGTTGGGGGCATCCGCGCATCTTCAAAAGCTCCGGCATGAGTGTTTTAAGGGCGCGCGAATCATGCCAGAGTTCAATGGTTTTGGCGGGGTCGGCAACGAGCGCTTTGAGGAGCTCGCGCGCAATCGTTTCATAAGGGACGACGCGCTCCGGCCCTTTCGGAGTTTCATGTTCGTCGTTTATACGCGGCATCAAAGAGACGAGCGCTTTCCATGTTTTTTCTTCGATCCCGAAGCCGAGTTGCATCGCGAAACGGAGTCCGCGGAGCATGCGCGAGTAATCTTCGCGAAAACGCTCCGCCGGTTTTCCGACGGCACGAATCGTTTTTTTGCGCAAATCCTGAAGTCCTCCGAAAGGATCAACCAACCGATCGGCTGAACGCTGGGAAGCTGGGAAGCTGGGAAGCTGAAACGCCATGGCGTTTATCGTGAAATCGCGGCGGGCAAGGTCGTCCTCAATACGGAGCCGCGGGTCGGAGCGGACGACGAAGTCGCGGTAACCGCCATCGCCAGTTGACGTTTCCGTGCGAGGGAGCGCAATGTCAAAGGGCTCAAGTTCCACTTTCATTTTTTTGGGGACGAATTTCAGCACGCCAAAGACGCGCCCGACGAGGTCAACGCGGCCGAGTTTCCCCAAGAAACGCGCCAGCTCCCGCGCCGCGACGCCGCGAACGACGAAGTCGTAATCCGTGACCTCGCGGCCCAAGAGAATGTCCCGAACCGCGCCGCCCACGAGGTAGACTTCGGATTTCGGGAATGCTCGGGAGAGCGCGGAGACGAATGGGAATGCTCGGGAGAGTTTCGCAAAGCGATTCATATGGGTTTACTCTACCTTATCGGGAACCGTTCCAAAAAGCGAGAAGAGCGAGTAGAATCGCCATGAAACCGCCTTCGTAGTCGGCCCGTAGCTCAATGGTAGAGCGCCAAGCTTATACCTTGGTGGTTTCCTGGTTCGAGTCCAGGCGGGCCGACTAGGGTGGCGGCAGAAGACAAAAAAATGACCCCGATGACGATCGGGGTCATTTGCTCAAGCTTCCCTGCAGGTGCGAATTACTGCAACGTGGATTTCGCGAACGGAATATTCGTCCACCTCGAACGGGAGAGGGTCGATGAAGATTCCTTTATCCATATCCAAGCGCGCACCCTGCCTTTCTCCATTTCTGACAAAAAGCACGAGCGCAAGCGATCCGCCGTCCCACTGCGCTTCCTGAATAGTCCAGCCGTCAAAAAGGAAGCATTGGAGACTGACCGAAGGATACGACTTCCCCTCGTATCCAATCAAAGTGACAAGGAGCGGCGCATTTTCCGGTTTGTAGAATTTACTGAACAGA
>JBBTXB010000033.1:9930-15587 GCA_038062475.1 Patescibacteria group bacterium | reverse complement strand
GAACAGATAACCGTGATTGCCAATCCCAAGGATGTTGCTCCCGTGGATTGCAACCCACCTGCCCTCATGCTCGCGTCGAAGCCGGTCTAGGTTTGCTCGCAGTGTCGCGAGTTCCTTTGCGTGAGTCTGTCCGAAAGTAGGCAGAGACGCGGCTTGCTTTGCATCACGGCATTTACGTAAGAGTGCTATACAGATGGCGATGGCACCAATAAATAGTGCAAGGGCGCCGATACTCACGAGTGTCCATCCGTAGTCAGTCATGGCTCCCTCTTCTGTTTGAATTGTTTAGGTGCCGAGAGTAAGTGTGATGTTTTGGAATTTGTCTGTCAAGGAAAGCGCCTCGTTTCAAAATAAAACCGAGCATTCAACGCTTTGAGTGCTCGGTCGGTTCGTTTCTAGAGAAGATTGATGAGCGCGAGGGGGTCCACGACCGCGCCGCGAATGTAGACCGTGAGGTGCAGGTGCGGACCCGTCGCGTGTCCTGTCGCCCCCGTGATGCCGATCACGTCTCCGGCCTCAACAAATGCGCCGATGCGCGTCTTCCACTTGGAGAGGTGGAGGTAGAATGAGAAGACTCCGAGGCCGTGATCAACGATAACGATGTTTCCGTGCCCCACATACGAGGTCACGGCCACAACGACGCCGTCTGCGATCGCTTTGATGGGCAGGAGTTTCGTCACGGTCTTGGCGACGATTTTTGTCCCGCCCTTCTTCGTCTTGATCTTCACCTTCACCGCCGTCTTCACGATCGCGCGGAGATCCACGCCGTAATGCCGGCGCGAACCCCTCTCGCCCTTCTCTACATCATAGTACGTTCGGATTTGTCCGAAGGGACTCATGACCGTGAGCGGAATGGAGAGCGGCGAGCGGAACCCCTTCCAGTACTGCAGCGGTGTCACGCGCGCGAAGATCGTTTCACGCATCTCCCGTTCGCGGTCCAGGCGCTCTTTTGCATCAGGATCAGGCGGACGACGGACTCCCCAGTACGACTTCTTGAACTTCTTGGGGTTCACCATCACCGTACGCGCGAAGTGCGTGATAACCTCGCCGCGATGGCGTGTGATTGTGAGTTTCGCCTTGCCGGTTTTTCCGTCATCAAGATCAACCGCGAGCAGCACTGCAGGACGCCCCTTGTATTTCATGACAACCGCAGGGCCTCCGGTGAACTCTGCTTCGAGCGCGTCTCCCGCCGCAGTGCCCGGGATTGTGGCAAGCGCGACCCCGCCCGGAACGAGCTTCCCGGTGAGGGAAATCTCGGAAGCCCCCGGCTTCGCCTCCTTATGAATTTTCGCCGGCGCGGGTTTTGCTTTCAGGTGCTTGCTTTTCAGTGTCGGCTTCTTCGCCGCCTCTGCGCCTACGGAGACGATGAGTGTGAGGATTGCCGTAACAATCGCTCGTCGCATGTGTCTTTCCTCTTTCTTTTCTGTTTTCAAGGTTCGGTTCGTTGTATCAAATTCGGAAGCAGTTGTCTAGCTTTGTCCCGCCGAGCGCGTGAGCGCCGTGCGGATGGTGGAAATGGCCGCCTGTTCAGCTTCTACGAGCGATTTATTCAAAAGGCAGAATTGTGCTGTTTCTGTGCCGCCAGCGCCGCCCAAGAGACGTCCCAATTCTGCGGCGCTCCTCCGTCCGTCCGTGCGGATAATGCCGCAGATTCCCCCTACTGCTTGTTCGTAGAGGAGCACGGAGATGCGCGCCTCGGGGGAATAGGCGATGAGTTCTTCCAGGACGTCCGGAAGCACCGATTCGTCCGCACCCGCGAGTACGAAGTCCTGTCTCGTGACCACCGACCACGCGAGTCCTACCCCCGCGTCGAACTTTAACCGCGCAAGCGCTCGACCCCACAACCGCATGGTGGTGATGGAGCGCGTCCGGAACAGGTGCCGAACGATATCTTCCCGCCGCGCGCCGGCGGCGATGAGTTCAGACGAAACCCGCAGCGTCCGAGGAGTGATGTTGGCGGTTTTAAAGCTTTTCGTTTTTGCAATGATGCCGGTTAAGAGACAGGTGGCGAGTTCTGGGTCCGGTGTTCCTCCGAGGTGGGGCAGTGCGTGGTAGATGACTTCGCACGTTGCTGCCGCCGTGTGGTCCAGGATATTTACCGTCCCAAAACGTTCATGGGCGGGATCGTGACCCACGGCAATTGTCGGCGTGCGCGCAAAAAAATCAGCGTGCTCTTGCCAGAGCGCGCCGAGCGATGCCGGATCAGCGGCATCCGCCACGATTACGAGATCAAAGCGGTACGGCAGCGTTTTTGTGGAAATGTCCTGCTGTTTCCAGCTGCCCTCTCGGGGCGTGAGCAGGATCTCCAGCGTTTCGCCACGGACAGCATAGGAGAGCTCGTCTACTTTGGTTTTTGAGACGTTCAGACTGATGGTTAAGTTCTGCAGTTTGCGGAGCGCCGGCCGCACCGCGGCGACACCCGGCAGAAACGAAAGGGTTTCCGGCGGGACGAAGCCGTCAATCGTTGCCTCTGCCTTTTTCCCCTGCGCCTCAAGGATGCGCATGAGGCCGAGCGTGCTTGCGACCGCATCTGCGGAGGGGTTCCGCCCTGCCGTTACAAGTACGCTCCGCGCATCGCGGAGGAGATTCGTTGCTTGTTGTTCCGAAGTGAGCGCCACACGAAGTAAGAGTTAAGGGTAAGGGGAAGAGACAGTGATACGGATGCGAAATCTTAAGAGGATAACCGAAGCGTATTCTTGCGTCAACTGTCTGGTTTCGGTAAGCTCGCGATGCGTTCCTTAAATTATATGGAGGTTCCATGGATGACGTGCTCGGCTTTTTGGAGCAAAACTTCGATCATGCCCTTGCGGGGCTCACGGCATTTTGTAGGATTCCGAGTATTTCGGCTGTTCCGAGCCATCGCCATGACGTAATGCGCTGCGCCATTCATCTGCATGGCGCGATGATGCGATACGGCGCGACGAAAGCCGGAATCTATCCCGACTGGGGTCATCCGGTTGTCTCCGGCGAATGGAGCGCGGGAAGACCAGACGCGCCGACGGTTTTGGTCTACGGCCACTACGATGTGCAGCCGGTTGACCATTTGGAGGCGTGGCAGTCGCCGCCCTTTGAGCCGGAAATTCGCGACGGCTATCTCTACGGTCGCGGTACCGTTGATGACAAAGGGCAAGTGTGGATGCACCTCATGGCGATTGAGGCGTGGCGCAGGACGCGCGGCGAATTGCCGATCACCATCAAGATGGTGGTCGAGGGCGAGGAAGAGAGCGAAGGGACGAGTCTTGTCTCCTTTCTTGCGGCCCACGGGAAGGAGCTTGCCCCCGATGCGATCGTCATCTCCGACACCGCCATGGTTGCTCGCGGGGTGCCCACGATTACGCTCGGCATGCGCGGACTCTGTTACCTGGAGGTTGAGGTTGAGAGTCTTCCTGCGGATGTGCACTCGGGGACTTTCGGCGGCGCGGTGGAGAATCCGGCGCAGGTGCTCTGCAGAGTACTCGCCTCGCTCAAAAACCACTACGGGCAGGTGACGATTCCTGGCTTCTACGATTCGGTGCGCTCCTTGAGCGGGCGTGAGCGCCAGGAGCTTGACGCGCTCGCGTGCTACGAAGAGCAGTTCCGGCTTGCCGCAGGCGCGCAACAGTTCTCGCGCGGCGAGTGGGGCTATTCGCCGTTCACACGGATGTGGCGCCGCCCGACGCTTGATATCTGCGGTCTGCGCTCTGGATTCATTGAGGAGGGGGTGAAGACAATCATCCCCGCGCGCGCTCACGCGAAGATTTCCATGCGCCTGGTGCCGGATCAGGATCCCAAGGAAATCATGAATGCGACCGAGGAGCACCTGCGGCTTCTGACGCAGGGGCGGGCGGTGCGGCTCTCCGTGAAGCGTCTTGACTCGGGTCGGCCGTACCTCGCCGATCGGAATCGTCTGGCGATCGCCGCGGCGCAGCGCGCTCTCTTCCGGGCGTTCGGTCGCGAAACGGTATTCGCCTACGAGGGAGGATCCATCCCAGCTTTGAAGACATTTGCCGACATGTTCGGCAAACCCTGCGTTCTCTTCGGCTTCGGACTCCCTGACGAGCAGTCGCACGGGCCGAACGAACGGTTGCTGCTTGATAACTTCCGGCTCGGCATGAAGAGCTGCGCGCTCCTCTATGACGAGCTTTCGCGAATGAACAAGTGAGGCCCTTTCGGGGGCCTCGTTTTTTGTTTCTCGGGTCTACTCGCGCATGCTAAAAGCTTTGGTAAATTAATCTAACGGCCGTTACATAAATTTACTTTGAATTTTAGTCAGCGGGTCTAGTCAGGGGCGCGTTTTTTCTTTACCATAGAGCCGTTATCACTATGAAGAAAAAGAAAGAGTTTCCGAAAGCATACGAGCCGAAAGGAGTGGAGGACGCGATCTATGCCCGTTGGGAGCGGAGCGGATTTTTTAATCCGGACACCGTTTTGGCGAATCGTCACCGCGGAGCGGGATCCCGTTCGCGGGACAAATCGCAAACCGCGAATCGTGGAAAGGGCAAGGGACGCTTAGCGATGAGCAATAAGCCATTTACCATTGTGATGCCGCCGCCGAACGTAACGGGAACTCTTCACGTTGGTCACGCCGTCATGCTCGCGCTTGAAGACCTCATGATCCGCTACCACCGCATGCGCGGGGATCGGTCACTCTGGATTCCGGGCACAGACCACGCGGCCATCGCCACGCAGACGAAGGTGGAAAAAAAATTGTGGGAAGAGCAGAAAAAGACTCGGCACGACCTCGGCCGCGAAGCGTTCCTGCGCGAGGTGGAAAAATTTGCACGCGAGTCCAAAACGACTATCCACCGCCAGATTCGGAAAATGGGTTCCTCCTGCGACTGGTCGCGCGAGGCCTACACCCTAGACGAGGAGAGGACGCGGGCAGTGCGTACCATGTTCCAGAAGATGTACGAGGATGGTCTCATTTATCGCGGCAACCGCATCGTCAACTGGTGTCCGCGCTGTGCTTCCACCCTCTCCGATGACGAGGTGGAACATCGCGAAGAACGCGCCAAACTTTTTTTCATCCGTTACAAGATACAAGGGGGCGAGATCGTGGTGGCAACGGCGCGGCCCGAGACCAAGTTGGGGGACACCGCCGTGGCGGTACATCCGAAAGACAGCCGCTACAAGAAGTTTGTCGGTAAGAAATACGACGTTGATCTGGCGGGACACTCAATTCACATTCGCGTGGTCGCCGACGCGGCGGTTGATCCGAAATTCGGGACTGGCGTGGTGGGCGTTACTCCGGCGCACAGTTTCGTTGACTTCGAAATTGCCGAACGGCATAAACTCCCGTTGCGCCAAGTGATTGGGGAGGACGGTCACATGACCGCGGAGGCAGGGGCGTATGCGGGACTCCTTGTCGCGGATGCGCGAAGGAAGTTTGTGGACGATTTGCGTCGCGCGGGGCTTCTTGAAAAAGAAGAAGACTACGTCCACAACGTCTCTGTATGCTACCGCTGCGGCACGACGATTGAGCCGCTCCCCAAGCTCCAGTGGTTTGTTGATGTCAACAAAAAAATCTCCGGGCGCAAAAAGACACTGAAGGAGCTCGCGAGCGCGGTCGTGCGTTCCGGCGAGATTGAGATTATCCCGAAACGGTTTACGAAAGTGTATTTTCAGTGGATGGACAATCTCCGCGACTGGTGCATCTCGCGGCAGATTTGGTTCGGGCA
>JBBTXB010000033.1:0-9830 GCA_038062475.1 Patescibacteria group bacterium | reverse complement strand
AAATTCCAAATTCAAAATTCTCCCGCGAACGGGATCCCGCCTTTGCCGCTTCAAATTTTTTTAAGGAAGCGGCGGGACAAAATCCAAAATCGGAATTAGCATGTCCGCCGATCGTCAGCGTAGAAGTTCCTAAAAAATGTCCAAAATGCGGAAATAAGAAATTGGAGCAGGATCCGGACACGCTGGATACGTGGTTTTCATCGGGTCTGTGGACGTTCTCCACGCTCGGCTGGCCTCAAGAGCGAAAAGCGAAAAGCGAAAAGCGAAAAACTGATTTGGAAATGTATCATCCAACGAGCGTTTTGGAGACCGGTTATGACATTTTGTTTTTCTGGGTGGCGCGGATGATTTTGATGACGACTTATGCGCTAGGCGTTCCACCATTCCGCACCGTGTATCTCCACGGACTCGTGCGCGACGAGCAAGGTCGCAAAATGTCCAAGTCGCTCGGAAATATCATTGATCCCTTGGATGTTTCCGCAAAGTATGGGACGGACGCCGTGCGGTTGTCGCTCATTTTGGGGACTGCCCCCGGGGCGGACACGAAATTGTGGGAAGAGAAAATAGCCGGTTTCCGCAATTTTACGAACAAACTGTGGAACATTGCGCGGTTTATCGCCGCAAGCGGAAAGCGGAAAGCGGAAATCACCGCAAAGCGGGATCCCGTCCGCGGGAGCGGAAAGCCAGACCCGAAGACGCTTGCGGATCGGTGGATTCTTGCGCGGCTTGATGCAGTGACTCTTGAAATTACCCGCCGCATTGAGCGGTTTGAATTTTCAGCGGCAGGGGAACTCCTGCGTGATTTCACCTGGAATGAAGTTGCGGATTGGTATCTTGAGATTTCAAAGGTGGAGAAGGGGAAGGACGATATCCTTGCCTTTATTCTTGACCGATTGCTGCGGTTGTGGCATCCTTTTATGCCGTTCGTTACCGAAGAGATTTGGGGGCGGGTGTTCGCTCGGGACGTGCGCGATTTTTTGATGGTGCAACGCTTCCCGGAGGCAAAGCCCCTCCGCGCGAGCGATGTGCTCAAGGATTTTGCACTGATCCAAGGCGTCGTCTCCGCCATTCGCGCGGCACGCTCTTCATATAAAATTCCTCCCGCCAAGAAGATTCAGGCGACTGTGATTGCCGCCGCTCGTGCTGGGGTTTTGCGCGAGAACAGTGCGGTTATCGCCGCTCTCGCGGGGGTAATGGAGCTTACGATTAAAGAGCGCGGGAAGCGCCCGCCGCGATCCGTCGCTGCGGTCGTGGAAGGCGTGGAAGTGTACGTGCCGGTGGGGGAGCTCGTTCACGTGGAGTCGGAGCGAACGCGGATTGCGAAAGCGATCGCGGAGTCCTCCGCCTATCTCGCAACGCTCGACGCGAAGCTTTCAAATGAAAACTTTGTGAATCGCGCGCCGGCGGAGATCGTAGCCGCCGAACGAGAGAAACAGGCAAAGGCGCGGAGTGAACTTACGAAGCTCTCCGAACAACTGATAGCACTTGAATAGAAGGAGGAAACAATGGAAGAGGTTCCGCTTATGTGCGTGCAGTGCGGGCAGGACGCGCGGCACGAGCTGTGCTTGTGCGAAGACCCCGAGCGTCCGCTGGTGACGATTCTCCCGGGCGTCGGAACGGACAATGGGGATTCCGACCCCAACGACATGCGCACTGCTCACGACTTGCTGTAACTGAAGTTCGGAACGAGCTTCGCGCGATCCGATAACCCATCGGATCGCTTTTTGATTTTCTCGGCACGTGAGGGTAGAGTATTCGTAGAAAAGGATATGAAAATTTCCACTGACCGTAAAAAAATCAAAGAACTCCTCACGCGAGCGGTTGACGAGGTGATCGTCTCCGATCATTTGGAAAAAGATCTGCTCTCCGGAGCGCGTCTGCGCGTGAAATTCGGCATTGATCCGACAGCCCCGGACATTCATTTGGGCCACACCGTACCGCTCCGCAAATTGCAGGCGTTTCAAGAGCTTGGGCATCAGGCGGTTTTAATCATTGGCGATTTTACCGCCACAATCGGCGACCCTGCCGGCCGAACCGAGGCGCGCAAGCAGCTTTCGGAAGGGGAAGTGGAGGCAAACATGAAGCACTACTTGGATCAGGCGAAGAAGGTTCTTGATCTTGATCGGGTGGAAATTCATTACAACAGTGAGTGGTTTAAGAAAGCCGACCTCATGACGATGTACGAGCTCATGTCCAAAGTCTCCGTGCAGCGCGCGCTTGAACGCGATGATTTCCAGAAGAGAATGAAAGAAAATCGTGAGATAGCCGTGCTTGAGGTCGTGTACCCCCTGCTTCAGGGATACGACTCGGTCATGGTGAACGCGAGCGTAGAGATCGGCGGGAGAGATCAGAAATTCAATTTGCTCATGGGGAGACGCGTGCAGCGCGCGTACGGCATGACCGAGCAGGACATCATGACTCTGTGGCTCATTGAGGGGACGGACGGCACGCGCAAGATGAGCAAGAGTTTTGGCAATTACATCGCGCTTACCGAAGAACCGGCTTCCATGTATGGGAAAATCATGTCCATCCCCGATGATTTGATTGCGAAGTACTTCAGCGCGCTCACAACCGTGCCGAGTGATGAGATTGATCGGATGTCGCGCCTTTCTCACGCCAAGTCTTCCGGCTGGAATCCGCGAGAGGCAAAAGCGCGATTGGCTCGCGAAATCGCAACCATGTATCACAGCGCGCGGGAAGCATTGGAAGCGGAAGCGGAGTTTGAGCGGATATTTAGAAAGAAAGAAGCGCCGACTGACATGCCGGAGGTAAAAGTTAAGAAGGCAAAACTTTCGCTCATTGAGCTTCTCCTCGAGGTTGCATTCGCACCCTCAAAGAGCGAAGCGCGGCGGGTGATTGCGCAGGGGGGAGTGAAGGTGAACGGCGCGGTGGTAAAAGATCCCGATGCCGTGATTGCAATGTCTAAAGACGGCGTTGTCTTGCAAAAAGGGAAGCGACACTTTGTGCGCATCCTGCCCGCCCACAAATGAAACACGAAACATGGAGCATGAAACATTCGTTTAAGGATCGTGCTTCATGTTACATGCTTCGTGCTCCATGACCTATGCAGTACGCTTTTGATCGTGCCAAGGCGGATGCGCTTCGCATGCTTGAGCAGGCGCTTCCCCGAACGAGAGTTTCCTCCGATGAATTTACCCTCCCTCCCAGCAGGGCTTTGGGCGATCTCGCGTTTCCTTGTTTCAAGGCCGCGGCGGATGCGGGGAAGAAGCCGGGAGAATTCGCTGTGGAATTGCGAGCAAAGCTCACGCCGTCAGGGTTCGTTACCCGAGTTGAAGTTGCGGGTCCCTATCTCAACTTTTTTTTCAATCGGGAGCAGTTTTCGGACGCGGTTCTCCGCGCGGTGCTCCAACACGGAAAGCGGTACGGCCGGGCGGGAAAGACCAGCGACCGGATTCTTGTTGAGTACGTCTCTCCCAATACGAATAAGCCGCTGCACTTGGGTCATGTGCGGAACGCGGCTTTAGGCGGATCTCTGTGCGATCTTCTGGAAGCGGGCGGCGCCCGTGTTATCCGAGCGCTTCTTTTGAACGATCGCGGAACAACCGTTGCCAAGTCCACGCTCGCCTACCTTCGCTGGGGAGATGGAAAGACGCCGAAGAGCGAAGGGGTGAAGGGGGATCATTTCGTTTTGAAGTTCTATGTTCTCTACGAGCAGAAGGTAAAGGACGACCCGACGCTTGAAGCCGAGATGCGCGCGCTTCTGCAGAAGTGGGAAGTCGGCGATCGGGGAACGCGCGCGCTCGTCGCGCGGATGAATCGGTGGGTTGAGGCCGGGCATGAAAAAACGTACCGCGCGCTCGGCGTGCGTTTCGACCGGCGTTATCGCGAGAGTGAGATTTACGAAAAGGGCAAGGAATTGGTCATGGACGGACTTGCCCGAGGCGTATTTATCCGCGACGAGACCGGCGCAATTATCGCTCCTCTCGAACCGCACGGCCTTCCCAACAAGGTGCTGCTGCGCGCGGACGGAACGGCGATCTATGCAACCGCCGATCTGTATCTTGCCAAACACCGCTTTGAAACCGAGCGCCTGACGAAGTCCGTGTATTGCGTCGGTTCAGAGCAGGTATTGTATTTTAAGCAATTGTTTAAGATTTTCGAGCTGCTTGGATTCCCCTGGGCAAAGAATTGCACCCACCGTTCGTACGGCCTCATCTTTTTGCCGGAAGGGAAAATGAAATCGCGCGAGGGTACCGTGGTTGACGCCGATCTCATGCTCGCGAAGCTCGAGGAGTATGCCGCCGAGGAGATTAAAGCTCGCCACGATCATCTGTCCGCGCGGGAGGTTCGCGCCCGCACCCGCGCCGTCGCGCTCGCCGCGTTGAAGTTCTATATTCTTGAAGTCACGCCGGAGAGCGACATGCACTTTGATCCGCGGGCGTCCCTGTCGTTCACCGGCCGGACCGGGCCATATCTGCAGTACACCTATGCGCGGGTCTCAAGCATTTTGCGCAAGGCGGGACGAATCCCGCGCCACGCGAACGTCGCGCTCCTTCGAGAAGATGCGGAATACGAGCTCGCGCTTATCCTGGCGCAGTATCCCGATGTTATCCGCGCCTCTGCCGCCGCTCTGGACCCGTCACTCCTTGCGCGGTTCTTGTATACTGTTGCACAGGGGCTCAACGATTTTTACCGCGATATCCCCGTACTCAAGGCGGAAGCCGACCTTCGCGCCGCGCGGTTGCGGCTCGTCTCCGCAGCGCGCAGTGTTTTGGCTTCCGGTCTCGCACTTCTGGGCATCCCCGTTCTTGAAGAAATGTAACAAAACAACTCACCCTACGTCCTACCTTCTACCCCCTACCCTCTAACGCATGACCTCGCTGCTTGTCGCGATAATTTTCATCGTTTTGAACGGCGCTCTGGGTGTTTTCGTGCTGGTAAAGAATCCCCGGTCGGCCATGCATCGTCTGTATGCATGGATGGCCGCGCTTGCGGTTGTCTGGACCGCGGCAACGTATTTGCAGACTCGGCCGGATGTCGTAACGCTTTCGGGGTCGCTCCTTTTGCTGCGCGCGAGCTTCATGATCGCGGCGCTCTTCTGTTTTGTCTGGCTGCGATTCTGCATTTTTTTCCGGGAAGTGTATGAGCCGGCTCTGCGAACTCGATTTGGAACGCAGATCGCGCCCGCGCTTATCGCTGCGGCCATCGCCGCCACCGGGGCAGTGGCTCGGTATCTGCAACTGGAAGACGATTCGGTGCGCTTTGAACTCGGTCCTCTCTTTTTTCTCTATGTCCTCGTCCTGCTCGGCTATCTGCTCGGAGGATTCGCGATTGTCGCTAAAAAGTATCGGACCTACACCGGACTCCCGCGCATTCAGACCTTTTATGTCTTGGTGGGATTCACGCTCACCGTTACGAATGCGGTGCTCGTAAATATTCTTGGGCAAGGACTCTTCGGCCTGACCTATCCGGTCATTCTTTTCGGGATCTACGGCGTCACCGTGCTCTTGGTTGCAACGGCGTACGCGGTTATTCAACACCGATTCTTGAACGTTCAAGTGATCGCATCAGAGGTATTCGCCGCAATACTCATCGCCGTCCTCGCCGCCGATGTTGCACTTTCGCGTTCCTTTGGAGAGTTTATTTTCCGCGTCTCCACGTTCATTGCGTCTGCGATTTTCGGCGTCTTGCTTGTGCGGAGCGTCCTCGTTGCTGTTGAAGGGAAAGAAGAGAACATTGCGCTCGTGGACGAGCTCCAACGAGCGAACCGCGAGCTCCGAGATGTCTCCGACGCGAAGAGCACGCTCGTCCTCATCGCCACGCACCAGTTGCGCGGTCCCGTTGCGGCGATTCGCGGACATGCCTCCATGCTCTCTGAAGGCGATTTCGGAAAATTGCCGCGCGGCGTTCTGACGGTCGTTTCTAAAATTTTGAGAATCAGCCAACGGTTCGTGACTTTGACCGACATTTTTCTTGACGTCTCTCGGATTGAAGCCGGGCAGCTGCGGCTTGAGCGAAGCGAGGTGCAGATGGAGGAAGTGATCCGCGAAGCAGTAGAGGAGCTGTTGCCGGAGCGTCGTTTAAAAGATGTCCGGATCGTGACCACCTTTCCGCGCTCTCCCACCCCCACACTATTTATTGATCGCGGAAAAATGTATAATGTGATCTACAACTTGCTTGACAACGCATTGAAATATACTGAACGGGGCACGGTAACGGTTGAGGTTTCAGTTGATGAATCCAGATGGTTTACGGTTTCGGTGCGCGATACGGGTATCGGTATTTCAAAAGACGAAGTGCCGACTTTGTTTGAAAAATTTGTGCGTGGTGACGGTGGGCTCCTTCTTCATCCTGATGGCGCAGGTCTGGGGCTGTACGTTATTAAGATGTTTATTGAGGCACACGGCGGAAATGTGTGGGTTGCGAGCGATGGGATCGGCACGGGAAGCGAATTTGGATTCCGGTTGCCGATTGGAAATGGTTCGGTCGAGCTTGGACTGCCGATGCGGAAGAGTGATTTGCCCGCCTAAGTCCGCCTCGGCGGATTTTGGCGGGTTGACACCCGCGTGCCTATCCCGTTATAATCAAGAAAAATTATTTTTTACGCCTATGTTTGGTCACGGAGAGGTTCAAGGAGGACAAGAAACCATTATTGCTCAAGGGGTTCGGGTTGAGGGAGATTTAGTAAGCCAGGGTCCAATTGCGATTCAGGGCGAAGTCATTGGAAATGTGAAGACCGATGCAGATTTGGAAGTTGGAGAAACGGCAAAAATAGAAGCGAATGTCTCGGCGCGCAACGCTCGCGTTGCCGGTGAGATTAAAGGGAACATGGAGGTTCATGAACGCTTGGATCTCGCGGCGAGCGCTCGGATCCTCGGCGATATCACGGCGCAAACGCTTACCATTGAGTCCGGCGCAAGCGTGAATGGAAAGATTGTCGTTGGAGAATTTGGCCATGTCCCCGCGCACGGGGGCCATGTCCCCGCGCACGGGGGCCATGTCCCCGCGCACGGGGGGAAACGGACTCTGGAGACCGCAACAGAAGAAGAGGGCTAGCCCGCCCAAGTTTTTCGCTTGGCTGCGCCTGACAAAACTAAGGTGGGTTTCTGTGTAGCGGCAATGCTCGTGCGTAACAACACTAATAATTATTCAGCGAAAAATTTAGGCGGGTATGTATTCGTACGTGTATGACGCGTTTCTCGCGGAGCGACGGTATGCGCGTGAACTCGCAGAGATAGAGACGCGTCTCACTGACCTCGGCATGGCTGGCCGCATTGATCGGCTGGGGCCGTTGCGGCATCCGCGGGAGCTTTTGCGCGATGCGGTGCGCAAAGGGGCGCGCACCATCGTGGTTGTGGGGAATGACGATACGGTCCGCAAGGTCGTTGAGGTATTTCCTGATTTCAGCGTCGCGTTCGGCATCATTCCGGTCGGAGCGCCGAATCGCATTGCGCAATTTTTGGGTATTCCCAATGGACTTGCCGCGTGCGACGTGCTGTCCGCGCGCATCGTTGAATCGGTAGATTTGGGAAAGATAAACAAAAAATATTTTCTGGCAGCGGTCACGATTCCCAACGGCAACTTGACTATTTCCTGCGAGGATTTGTTTCGGGTGACGCCAGTTTCCGGAGGCACGGTCTCGGTTTGCAACCTTATGGACCCGGAGCAGGCGCAGACCTGCAATCCACAGGACGGCGTGTTTGATCTCTATGTTCGTCCATCGCGCGGCATCTCCACTTTTTTCCGCCACGCTTCTTGGCGCGGAGCACGGACCAGCATCTTGCCGTTGCGGAGGATTGTGGTAAGCTCCGCTTCTCCGGAACCCTGCACCGTGTTTGTTGACGGCGACCGATTGGAGGAGACGTCATTTACCATTGAGGTCGCGCCAGAAAAACTTCGAGTGGTGACTGGACGAGGCCGTAAATTTTCCGCACATTATCGTCAAGCCAGTCGCTAGATCGCGGCGTGGCCGAACAATTAAAATACAATTTTTGCGGGCGGAGGGCGGGATGGGGCAGGTTGGTAGACAATCGCAGCAGGTGAGCAGCCTGCGTTTTACAGCGCTATAATGGTATGCGCTTAACCTTGAGGAATGGGTTGGTATGCGCGCATGAAACCGCTAGGAAAAATAAAAATCAAATGGTCGCCAGATTTTGCCTACGCGATAGGGCTGCTCGCAAGCGACGGCCATCTTTCTAAAGATGGAAGACATATTGATTTGACTTCAAAAGATAAAGATCAGTTAGAAAATTTTTTGAAGAGTCTCAAGGTTAAAAATAGAATAAGTATAAAGGGTTCTGGTTCTAGTGCTCAAACATACTTTAGAGTTCAGTTTAGCGATGTTACTTTTTATAAATTCTTACTTTCTATTGGATTAACTCCAGCAAAATCAAAAACAATAGGAAAAATAGATATTCCTCAAAAATATTTCTTTGATTTTTTGAGAGGCTCGTTTGATGGAGATGGAACATTTTACTCATATTGGGATCCACGATGGAAATCTAGTTTTATGTTTTACACGGCTTTCGCTTCCGCGAGCCGCGCTCACCTCGATTGGATTCGTGAAGAAATCTTCCGTACTCTCGGCGCGTGCGGTCACGTAACAAGGGCAAAACAAGTATGCCAATTGCGATACGCAAAAACGGAATCTTTGAAAATTTTAAGAAAAATGTATCACCAAGACACCGTTGTGTGTTTGCGGCGAAAACGCTTGAAGATTTTGAATGCGTTGAGTATAATCGGAGAACAATTGGAAAGACGGGCGCGGGTGGTGAAATGGTAAACACGCCAGCTTGAGGGGCTGGTGCTCGCAAGAGCTTGGAGGTTCGAGTCCTCTTCCGCGCACCAAAAAAAGACTCCGACGTAATGTCGGGGTCTTTTTGTTTCACAGCTAAAACACTCTCGCCTTCCCTGTGATGACTCGCAGAAACATCGGTTCGATGCCGATGTCAAAACGGGTGGAGGTCATTTCTTCGCCGTCTACAAATAGCGAGATTGGTTCGTCGCTTCGGATCGCGAGAGACTTCATAGGGAATACAGATTCTTTGAGTGAACTACGCCCAAAGATTCCCCAACCGGTTTTCACGGCCGCGCGAATCACGGCTTCAAATTTTCCGTCACAAGGATCCGCCAAGTCTGCTAGATTGCGAATCTCGAGTGCCGCGCGACGGGAGGTGGACGTGATACGGAAACGATCCTCGCAGGTGAGCTCGGCGCGGAAGTCTGGAACCGAGAGTCCTGTGACAAACCGACGGCCATTCACCGTGCCCACATCGATCGTTTCAATGCGACGTGCGGAGAGGATGTCACAAGCGGCCACTCCCTCAGGCACACCCATCATGCGAGCCAACTCGTTGCCTGGCCCGATTGGGATGATCCCAAGCACGACTTCACAATCAGCGACCACGTCGATCACTTTGCGAACGGTCTCGTCGTTACCGAGCACCACAACGGTCTCTACTCCCCGCTCGATCTCGTCACGAATCATTTCCTCGGCGTTGCGAAACAAGGCGAGGCGAGAGAGCTTTCCTGCGATGCCAAGATCTGTAAGGCGATTCTCAATTTTCAAAAGCTCGCGTTCGTAACGCTTATTCTCCTGAATGTATTCGTCGTATAAATAGCAGTACACAAATCGATCTAGTCTTCGCTCTCATCCTCTTTGCTCACCGTTGATCCATCCATCGTGAGCTTCCCATTCAACTGAGCACCAGCGGCAACGGAAATACGTGCGGTGGTGATGTCCCCTTTGACTCGCGACGTTGAAAGGAGCTCGAGCATCTCGCCGACCACCACGTTCCCCTGAACCTCTCCAGCGATTACCGCGCTGTGAGCGGTCACGTCTGCCTTGATACGCGCTGTCTCCCCGATCC
>JBBTXB010000032.1:0-5053 GCA_038062475.1 Patescibacteria group bacterium | reverse complement strand
TCGCGTGCTCCTTTGGGACCAGCAACGTATGCCCCAGGGAGACCGGCCGGATGTCAAAAAAGGCGAGAACGTGGCCATTCTCGTACACCTTTATCGCGGGTAGTTCCCCTTTGACAATTTTGCAAAAAATACAATCCATATTTGCCATAGAGAGTGAAACAATATAACGCCTCTTGCACAAAAAGAAAAGCCCCCGGCGTAGAGCTTATGCACGGCCCTTGTCCCGTGAGAGAATCCACAATAGTCCGGAAACCAAAACTACCGCACCGAGAGCGGTTATGTTGAAGAAGGCGGTGACAAACGCGGGACGCCAGAATTCAAGAAAAATAAAAATAACCAGCAAAGAGAGCGAGGCGAAGAAAGTAGAACGGAAGAGTGCCATAATGAGTAGGTAGGTAGAGGGTAGGACGTAGAGATAAAATAATCTAACGGCCGTTAGATTATTTTATCTCTATTATTTTGTCACTGAATAGTCTTACAAAACTCCAACGCGGGCGTTCCAGTTCTATTTTTATTTCTTTGATCTTCAACTCGCTTCCCAGAAACGCAAGTCCGGGCGCGACGATTTCAAAGCGATAGCGGCCGCGTTCGTCCCGATAGAGCGCGTTCAAATCAAATTCAGTGGTCATTAAATCAGGCTCATAAGGAACAGGGACTGTGGTAGCCCATGAAGGCGCGGGTTCTAGTGGCGCGAAAAACGCTTGCGTACCAAATGCAAAGAATCCATCAGTCTCAAGGCGCACGTCCGGCTTTTCAAGAATAATGCTTGTCCTCTTGTCGGTGAGACGCTTCGTAACGCGTTCCTGCGTGAACTGGAGCGACAGCTCTTCTTTCCCCGCGCGAATGGTCTGGAACCCTTCACGGTGCGGAGTGGAGGCCGTAAGGAATGCTCCGTCTGTAATGATTGGAGGGATCGGCATACGTTCATCCGGCTGGTCGGCGACAAAAAGCCGCTCACGGGCAGCCAATTTTGTCATCGCTCCTTTTATGCCAAGGAGGTACACATCGTCAGATGCAAGAAACTGCAACCGCAAGACCGACGAATGGGGCGCGGCAAGGCGCAGCGCTCGCGACTCGCTCGCTACCCCATTCCCAAAAAGGTTACCGTCGTCAGGGAGCGCCGCCTCGGCAAGAAGCGTTCCCTCCAGATCAATAATGCGCGCGCGGATCGGATCTGCTCCAGCGTTCCGATTCCGATCCTGCACTGTGAGTGTGAGATCAGCCGGTCCAATCGGCGCGAAATAAAACTCGTGCGTGCCACGAAGCGGAATGCGGAACCCTGGGAGCACCGGACCGGCGGCGGAAACATTGGCCGGCGCCGGGGACGCCGCCTCACCCCGCAAAAACTTCCGCTCACGCTCCGCCTCGAGCGGCCCGGTCGCCGCGCGCAATTCCACAATCGGAGCATTCCCTTCAAAGGAAACAATTACGTTCGCACGATCAAACTGCGTTGGCGTGCGGAACAGAAAAAATGCGCGATCATCCTTTAAGCGTTCACCGCCCTCCCCACTCGCGACCGCTGAAGACGGACCCAATCTCTGAAAAAATGGCGACTCTTCTCCCGGCACATAGCGCACCAAAAATTTCCCCGAAGGCGCGATGTTTGCCACAACGACCCATACAAAGGCCGCCGCCGCGAGCATCCAAGGAATGACAATGAGCCGTTTCATTTCCGTTCAACTTTATAAAGCGCCTCGCTGTCAAAGACTTCAACGCGCGTGAGCTTCAGTCCACTTTCTCCGAACGCCCCCTCATTAAGCGATTGAAACTCGCGATCGACAAGCGTGATTCCGTAGTAGAAAAGCGGTGCGCGGCGAGCGAGAATGGGCAGCACCTTGAATGTTCCGGCGTCGCGGAGCGGCACGACGACTCTGCGCTCGGGAAAGAACACTTTGTCGTTCCGATCCGTGATGATGACGCCGTTCTCCGGCACAAGCTCAAACACCTTCGCCGCGACGCGCTCATACCGCGCGAGCGTCTGCCGCACCGCAAGGAGTCCTTCGCCCGCGCTCCAGTACACCCGTTCGCCTGAAACGAGGGCGATGCCAAGAAGCACCGCGCCAAGGGCTCCGCGCCGCAACGCTTTATTTTGAACGCGGGATGCGAGACGAAGAATCCCAAACGCCGCGAACGGTATCGCCAAAACATACGCGGGAAGAAAATACCGCGCATGAGAGTCCCCAATGGAGAGGGTGCGCGGGTTCGGTGTGTCGGAAAACACCCCGCTTCCGTACACGACCCCAAGGATCACTGCAACAAATATGAGAACCACGAACGCCGCCTTACCTTCTCGCCGCAGGAACCCCCTCTTCCAATCACGAAGCGCGAACACGATTCCTCCGAGCGAAGGGAGCGTATACCACCAAAAAAACCGCAGGCCGTAGTCCCATGCGTTCTTCGCAATACGGCGCGGCTCAATGCCGAACGGAAAGAGCGGGTTTGAATCCGCGCCCGATGAGTTCGGATAAAGGCCGGCATGGAACGCTATTTCGTGGTCGTCGGACGGAGCGTTGTAGCCAGTCGCGAACGGACTCCCGTAGAGAGACTGATTGAGCGCCAGCAGAAACGCCGCGCCCAAAATTCCAACGCCAACGATGCGGATAAGACGCGCGGGAGAAAAATGTTGCCAAAATGCGACGACAATCAAAACGGCGGAGGGCGCCAGCCAAAACAATTCGGACGGACGCATCCAGACCGCGAACGTCAGAGCGAGCGCGCCCAAAACATCATCAAGCGTTCGGGAGAGATACGATGGCGTTCGGCCTTCCAACGAACGAGAAAATGGCTGTCGGCAAAAAAAATACGCGCCCAGAATTGCAAATGCGAGAAAGGGAACATTGGGGAACAGCCCGCGCGCCGAGTAGTACCAATAGGCCGGATGGAACGCGAGAAGCGCGCCTGCAAGCACAGCCGCACCCCGCCCCACCGCGGGTCGAACGAGAGCGGCAAAGGCAAAAATACCCGCAACGGCAACCGCCGGCGTTAGGTATGGAATAATCCATGCGCCAAGAATGCGTGCAAGCGTCCCGTAGATGAGCGGGAGGCCGAAGAAACTCCCGGGCACGAGATAGCCGTTCACGACCGCGATACTGCGCGGATGAATCGTGTCGCCGACCACGAAATTCAGCGGCTCAAAAACGGAAAGCCCCCCCTTCTCGGCAAAGAGTCGGATAAAAAAAGCGTTCGCGGTTTCATCGGGCGAATTCCAGCGCAAAGGCGGGTTTGGCAGCAGCGTCCCCGCATACGCAAAAAAAATCATCCCGACCGCGAGCGGGACGAACATGCGCGATAAAAGGCGCTTAAAAACCATAGAAATCGTGGAACCATTCGTACGAATGGTTCATGGTTAAGGCAGGCGCATGAAATTTTCTAAAAACCATAGGTAACCAAACTGGCCACGGCAAACACCACAGAGACGCCAAAGACCACGAGCGAGGCCGTCACGAGAAACGGTATGCTAAACCAGACGGAGATGAGCAGGAGAGAAACAGCGATAACTTGAAGAAACATTTTTGTTTTACCCCACACGTTCGCCCCCAAAGTTTGGCCGTTACGCTTCCTGTACCAACCTCCGAGCAAAAACAAAACTTCCAGGGCAAGCATGACGACGCCCACGGCCGGCAAAAGATGGCGCAGCACCACCAAGACAACAACGGAGCCGACAAGAATTTTATCCGCCACCGGGTCGTAGATTGTCCCCCACTCGGTCACCTGCTTGCGCGTACGCGCAAGCGAACCGTCCAGAGCGTCTGTAAAGGCAACGAGGATGAACGCCGGCACGCCCCAACGGTAATTTTCGGCAATCAGAAGCAGCAGCACGACGGGGGTAGTCAAAAACCGGAACCACGTGATCTGGTTCGGAGTCACTCGCTGCGGGAAGAGCCGTAGGACCGTGGCGGCAAGCACGTGATCGTGCGGGTATGGCCTAGCAGGGTCTCTCATACCTCGTAATTATCGGTTCATTTTGGTCTCTTGACAAGGGCGGCTAAATATGATAGATTGACGCGATGATGTGGTTAATGGTTAAATGCCCAACCAGAGGTTGGGAGATTCCGGTTCGATTCCGGACATCATCCAAAATTCTAAATGGGATTTTGTGTTATAGTTCGGTCCTTATGCGGTAGACCGCGTCCCAAGCGCGGCCTACGGGCTTCTAAAGCGGAATCCCACCAAAGATTCGGTTTCTACCGTGCGCCCCAGTAGCTCCAAAGGCCGCTGGCGGCAGGCTTAGCAGAATTCCGGGTCGGAGGCGGGAGGAAGTGAAGGACCTTAAAAAAACATACCCGTGCATCGCAAGGTGCACGGGATTTTATTTCATTATTCAAAATAGAAAAAAACCGGTGCATCCTTACGAATGCACCGGCGTTGTTGGTCCGCGCGGGCTTACGCGGGCCGCACGCGGTAGGCCACGCGGCCCTTGGCGGTCCGGTCGCCGTCGAAAGCGACCGTCTCGCCACGCTTCCACTTGCGGTCCTGCGCACCTGGCTCCACCCACTTCGTGAGGAAGAAGTACGTGGCGCCATCGGAGGTACCCTTGATTCGCCCCCAGCCCTGCCGAGGGTTCCACCACTTCACTTCACCCTTCATGGATCATCTCCCTTTTTGGGGTTTGTGCTCATGACCAAAAGAACGTAAGGGTTGATTTAACCAGATTTTAACAATTTTGTCAAGACCCTGTAGAGTTATGGCATGGTTTGGGCTCAAAAATTGGTACTGGGGATAGCGGCGCTTCTACTCGCGGGGAACGCGCTTTTTTGGCGTTCACCAATGCTCGGTTTGCCGGTCGGAACGCTCTGGTTTTTGCTTGTCTCATACCGCTTCGGCGCTCGCGTTTTGCCTGCGGGAATGTTCCTTCCGCGGCTCGCCGCCGGGACGCTCGCAACGCTCGCCATTATCGCCATCGCGGGAAGCGCGCTCTATCACCTCGGCGGACTTACACCCGCTGGAATAATTATTTTACTAGCCGCCCTCACACTCTTCGCTCTACGAGAAGTCAGAAGTCAGAAGCTAGAAGCTAGAATCAAGCAAAAATCCGAAATCCGAATATCGAAAT
>JBBTXB010000031.1:0-18864 GCA_038062475.1 Patescibacteria group bacterium | reverse complement strand
GGAGGTGGTCTACGAAGGTTGTAACAAGACCCTCGCCCCGATGAAGGCGCTCTGTGAGCCAACGTGCATTCGGCTCTCGATTACCTCCAGAACGGAGTCAATGTTGGGTGCTTGCGGCCACGCCGAAGAAGGGATGTGGGAAGTCATCCATCGCGGCACCCCGATTTCCGAATGCAACCTCTATGTTGCCGGCGTTTACCCCAACGGTTTGCCATGGTTGAAGCTCCGGAGAGAGCACACTTGTCTGCGTTGCGCGGTGCAGATGCATTACGCGAAGATCAACGCTATCCACGTACCAGTGGTGGATCACTGGGAATCAATGACAACGGAGATGGCCGTCAAAAGCGCCCTTGCCTATGCTAGGCAAGAAAAACGATTGTAACGCTCCCGCCGTCTGCGCCAAACCGCCCGAAGCGTGATCTTTCTTTGCCCCGATTTGCCTTAAGTAGATCGGGGATTTTTTATTCCGGTGCCCGTAATACCCTGCGCTCTAGGCGCAGGGTCGGGTTTATTGGCCGGATATTTGTGGATAACTTTGCTAGACGCGAGGGACTTGCGTGATAGGATTCTACAGTCCTTTACCAAAAGAGGTGGCGATGGAAACACTCGGAAGTTTTGCCGCAATCGAAGCAGCGATTCATGACATGGCAACCGCGCTTCACGACGTTTCTCGGTGGAAGCACTACAAGGGAAAGACCTCCCAGTCCGAAACGGTGCTTGCGCACTCATGGAAGGGCGCAATTCTCGCTCAAGTGATGATCGAGCTGGAGCGGGGATTCGGGAGACAGGATTTCGATGCGTATCGCATCCTTGCGGCGGCCACTGTGCATGACATCGGCGAGGGCGCGGTGGGGGATGTGCGTTACGAGATCAAGCTTGATCCGCGCATCCGGGACGTACTTGAGGAGTATGAGCGGGACGGGTTCGCGCGGTTCGTTTCGCGTCTGCCTCCGGCAGTTCACGGGAAGATCCTGAAATCATACGCTTTGCAGGACGACCGCGAATCGTTTGAAGGCAGATTCTTCAACGCGCTGGAACGGCTCGGCTACATGTTCTGGGCAGTTCGCGAGTTCCTTGATGGGAACACCATTTACCGCGAGGTGTTCCAGAACCAGCACAAGCACCTCGTTGCGTACATGGACGAATTTGCCTGCGTGCAATTCCTCTACGGCCCGCTCGTTCCCGAGATCGAGCGCATCCTTGCCGAGGGCGCAGATGCGGAGCGGACTGTTGCGGCTCCGGGAGAAGAAGCCGATCCGGTTCGGCATTCCTGAATCAGGGTGGCTCTCATAGAGGGCCACCGTTTTTGTTTACCGATAGAGAGATGTGCTATATGATGAATCAGGAATTTCGATTCAGAATGTCAAGAAGATAAAATTATGAAATCTCGCGAAAATAATTACGCCTTCATTGATAGCCAAAATTTATATTTGGCAATCCGCGAGCTTGGCTGGACGCTTGATTTTCAAAGATTCCGGATTTATCTCAAGGAAAAATACAATGTCGTGAAAGCGTATCTTTTCATAGGATTCATGGAGGAGAACGCCGATCTTTATAAGTCTCTTCAAGAAAAGGGTTTCATACTGATTTTTAAACCAACGTTAAAATATAAAGACGGCCATACGAAAGGGAATTGCGACGCCGAACTGGTTCTGCAGGCGATGATAGATTTTAATGAGTATAAGAAAGCCGTCATTGTTACCGGCGATGGCGACTTTCACTGTCTGGTGGATTATTTGATCAAACAGGGAAAGCTGGAAAAATTGTTCATCCCCAATCAGCACAGTTACTCGGCGCTTTTGAAAAGATTTCCGTCCGGCTTTCTCAGTTTTGTCTCCGATTTGAAGAAAAAATTGGAATATAAAAAGAAAAGAACCCCATAAGGACGGGACCTCATAGGGCGCTTTTCGTGGTAATCTGATCTAAGGGTACCTGGAGGCATGGCAAAAGTCAAGATTATCCACAGGATGCAAATCGAGACATCATTTTCAGATCAAGCTCTTGCCGCGTCTGCCCGAACCTTTGGTGAGGGCATCAAAGGATCCCGATGCATCGGGACACCCTGCGCAGAAAAGCGCCCTGATGCACATGGACGCTTTACTCCATCTCTTTACTCTTGCTTCGTTATGACATTTGAGGAATACCAAAAGCGCGCGTCACAGACTGCCCGCTATCCGGATATTGGCCATAATTTCGTATATCCGACGCTGGGACTTTCTGGCGAGGCGGGGGAGGTGGCGGAGAAGATTAAAAAAGTTCTGCGGGATCACGGTGGCGTTGTGGACGAACTCAAAAAACAGGAAATCACCAAGGAGCTCGGGGACGTGCTGTGGTATGTAGCACAAATCGCGACCGAGCTCGGAATCTCGCTTGAAGACGTCGCTTCGGGAAACATCATGAAGCTCCTCTCGCGGATGGAACGCAACGTCCTCGGCGGAAGCGGAGATAATCGGTAACGGCATGAAGCACGTAACATAAAATATGGAGCAGATTGTGGCCTTTGTTTTAAGTTAGGATGATGAATATGGCTAAACAAAAAATAAGTAAGAATGTAAAAACAGTGCTAGATGTGCTGCGTGATGAGGTAGGGGGTAATGTTGAAGCAGCTTTGCGAAAACTCACGAATGATTATTCGATGACCTGGGTATATGTAGGGAAAAGGGGCAAACTCTTTCCTCGTACAGGCAAGAACATGCCGAAGGAATTGGGCGAAACGTATCTCATTAAAGATCGGCGATATGACATCAAGAATTTGGCAGAAGGGAAGGATGTGGTGATGGTTGAGATGATTGAAAGTTATGCGGACCCAAAGACGCGGCAGAAGTACAGGACGCCGCTCGTGATAGTTTTAGAAATGAAGAGAGGTAAAATTAGAAAAGGGAGGCATTACTGCGACCCGCGGCTATCATATCTTCATCTAACAGAAAAACAGGTAAAAAGAGCATTTTAATAGTATGATTTCGGAATCGAAAAAAGCAAAAGCGTGGCTCGTGACCGTCAATATGGGATATGGGCACATGCGCGCAGCCGCCCCACTCCGCGATTTGGTTGACAGCCATTACATCATTGCCAACGATTACCCGGGCATCCCGGAATCGGATAAGAAGCTGTGGCAGCAGAGCAGGAAGTTTTACGAAGCAATCTCACGCATTGAACAGGTCCCGATAATCGGGAAGCCGATTTTCAGCATTCTGGATAACTGGCAGGAGATTCCGTCGTTTTATCCCCGCCGCGATCTTTCGGAAGCGACATTCCAGCTGAAACAGCACTATAAGCTCTTTGAGAAGGGATTGGCGCGCCACCTCATCCAGCATATGCGGAAGGACAACTTGCCGCTCGTGACCACCTTTTTCCTTCCGGCGCTTGCGGCGGAGTTTTACGGGTATCCGAACGACATCTATTGCGTCATCTGCGACACGGACATCAGCCGCATTTGGGTGCCGCTTGAGCCGAAGAAGACGCGCATTAAGTATTTCGCGCCCTGCAGACGCGTAGTGGAGCGCCTGAAGCTCTATGGAGTTCCCGCAAAAAACATTTTTTTGACCGGATTCCCGCTCCCGAAAGAAAATGTGGGAGGATTGAGGCATGCGGCATTGAAGGCCGACCTCGCGGCACGACTCGTGAACCTTGACCCGACGGGGATTTACAGCCGCCACTTCGGACACACGCTGCGGGATCTTTTGGGAAAAGAAAACTATCCTACGAAGGCGACGCACCCATTGACGCTCACCTTTGCTGTCGGGGGCGCCGGGGCGCAGCGGCAGATGGTGGGGGACATTTTGCAGAGTTTAAAAGTACAGATTCGAGAAAAAGCCCTGCGGCTAAACCTCGTCGCGGGAAGCCGGCCGGACGTGCTTACCCACTTCCGCCGCACGGTTCGCCGTTTCGGCATGGAGAATTACCTTGACGGTCGGCTCAACATTATCTATGCCTCCGACCGCAATGAATACTTCAAGAAATTTAACGCCGCGCTTCGGACGACTGATATGCTTTGGACAAAACCGAGTGAACTTTCGTTTTATTCGGCGTTGGGGCTTCCTATCATCATCGCTCCGCCAATCGGAAGCCAGGAGGAGTTTAATGAGAGTTGGTTGCGCTCGCTCGGCTCCGGGATTCCACAGAACGACCCCGCGGCGGCCGACCAGTGGCTCTTTGACTGGCTCCGGAGCGGTTGGCTTGCTCGTGCGGCGGTAGCCGGATTCGTGGGCGCCGTAAAGCGCGGGACATACCGGATAGAGGAAATCGTTGCCCACAAGAAGCGCAAGCTTCCAGAGCCGATTGAACCGGTGTAGGGGGATGTTGACATTCTTTCTACATTCTGCTAGAGTGCCTTGCATACGGTACGCGAAGTAAACGGCCACATAACGCTCGTCTCGATCGTTAGCTAGGTACGTACGTTCCCGTTCCGGAAAGGTCGATTGAATCACTGGTTCTGCGAATTCCCGCAGGGGAGCGCGCAGAGCCGTAAGAAAACGTATGGCTTACGACAACGATCGTGGCGGTTTTCGGCCAGCGCCGATTGACGTTTCTCACCTCGGGCTCAAGTGCGCCGAGTGCGGAACGGCAATCACGGAGCTTCCGTTCACGCCGGATCCGCAGCGCCCGGTATACTGCCGGGACTGCAACGCTCGCCGCCGGAAATCTTTCCGCCGCGAGTAAGTAGAAAACAAAACCTCCCCAATCAGGGGAGGTTTTGTTTTCCTTCGTTTCATGTTTCGTGTTTCATGCTTCAGGTTTCATGTCGCAAGTCTTTGCGGCCAGTGCGGGTCTACCATAACCTCCAGCTCCAAAAATATCTTTTTGCCGGTTACGCCTTCAAGCTCTCGGCGCGCGGCTTGGCCGATTTCTTTGATGCGCCGCGCACCCGCACCTATAAGCATCTTCTTGTGACGCTCTTGGGTGGTAAGAATTTTGGCGCGGATGTAGAGCAGGCCGTTTTCCCGTTCTTCCATTTCTTCAATCTCCACGGTAGTGGAATAGGGGACTTCCGCGTGCGTTTGCAGGAACACCTTTTCGCGGATCAGTTCCTCAAACCACAGCTTATTTGCAATATTGGTGATCTGGAACTCCGGGTAGTGCGGCACGCCTTCCGGCAGGTATTCAAACACAAGCTCCACGAGCCCTTTGAGATTTTTGTGCCGCAATGCGGCGATTTCTATTGAGGCGGCATATTCCGGCGCGAGCGCGCGGAAGTCTTCAATAAACGATGTGCGTTCATCAATTTTGTTGATGACGAGAATTTTCGGCGCGGGAACGTTTTTGATGAGCGTCTGGATGCGCCGCTCCTCTGTGCCGATCTCGCGCGTCGGATCAACGACATGGAGGATGAGGTCAACGCCTTGGAGGGCGTCTCGCGCGCGGGCGTTCACCGCCGCCGTTATGGGGTCGTGCGGATGTTCAAAGATGCCGGGAGTGTCCACAAATACAATCTGGCCGCGCGGGTCGTGCAGGACTCCGTGAATAGGGAAGCGGGTGGTCTGCGGCTTTGGCGTGGTGATGGAAAGTTTCGTGCCGATGAGCGCGTTTAAAAGCGTGGATTTCCCCACGTTAGACCGACCGGCGAGCACCACGAAACCCGATTTAAAATTTGGATCGTGAGTATGCGGTTTCATGTCTAATGCTTCATGTTTCATGTCCCGATGCCTTGATTTACATATTTATAAGTGCGGTCGGGATCCCGACGTCGGGGCTTTATGCTTCATGTCCCGCACTGGCGCGTAGTGTGCCCGATGAATCAGTGATGGGCCAAAACGCTTGAGTGCCAGGAGATGCGCCACCGTACCATATCCTTTGTGTTCGAGGAAGCTGTAGTTGGGGAGTTCGGCGTGGAGCACTTCCATGAGGGCATCCCGAAACACTTTGGCGATCACTGACGCGGCGGCGATTGATTTTACGAGTCGGTCGCCGTGGATGATTGGGATACACGGGATTCCGATGCCCACGGGACAAAATGCGTCGGAGAGCACTGCCTCGGGAGCGGGCGAGAGTGCATGGAGCGCGCGAGTCATGGCAAGGAGTGAGGCCTGTCTGATGCCCAGCGTATTTATTTCTTCTACGGAAGAGATGCCGACCGCCCAGGCAGTCGCTCGCCGCTTGATTTCGAACGACAGCGCGGCACGCACCGCCGGCGCGAGCAGTTTGCAGTCGCGGATTGCCCTCAAACGCGAGGTTACGGGAAGAATCACCGCCGCCGCTACCACCGGCCCGGCGAGCGCGCCGCAGCCAGCTTCGTCCATGCCGGCGACAAGCCGATAGTTGCGGGAAAGGAGCATCTTTTCACGGGAGAAGGAGGGAGGACGCATAGTTATGAAGCGTGAAAAATGGAACATGAAACATTCGTTCAAGGAAAATGCTTCATGCTACGTGTTTCATGCTTTATTTGCGCTCAAGGAGCGCAATGGTTTCCACGTGCGGCGTGTGAGGGAATAGGTCAATGGCGCGGATGCCTTGCACCGCATAGGAGCGTTGCAGGGCGGCGAGATCGCGAGCTAGCGCGAACGGATTGCAGGAAACGTAGATGATGCGCGAAGGAAGCGATTGGAGAAGCGTTTCCAGCACTTTCGGATGGAGTCCGCTTCTCGGTGGATCAACAACGACAAGATCAAATGTTTGCGCCAGAAGCGCGCTCTTTTCTGCCATTTCCGCGCGGAAGGAGGCGTTCGAGATGCCGTTTGCTGCGGCGTTTTCCTTGGCAAGCGCGATCGCCACCGCGTCCAGTTCAACCCCATGGACTTCTTTGGCCAGTCCGCTAAGCGAAATGGCGAAGGTTCCCACGCCGCAATACAGGTCAAAGATCGTTTCCGTTCGTCCCGCCGCCGCGAATTCACGGACGATATCAATGAGTTTTGCCGCTCCCCCCGAATTCGTCTGGAAAAATACGTTGGGATGGATTTTGAAGCGGAAGTCGCCGAGCTTTTCCTCCAAATGCGGTTTGCCATGAAGGAGCGTCAGGCGTTCTGAAATGGAGAGATCGGTAATCTTCGGATTCACGCCCCAGTAGATGGTGGTGGCGAGCGGGGAAATCCGCCGCACCAGATCTTCGGCAGGCAGTGTTCCTTCTGCCGTGACAACGGTAGTCATCCGCTCCCCGGTAAACTTACCTTCACGGATAACGAGATACCGGAAGAATCCTTGGTGACTGCGATTGTCCCATGCGGGGAGTTTTGTGTCGCGCATGAACTCGCGGAACCGTTTCATTATTTCCACCGCCTCTTCCGACAGGAGAAAACAGACGTCCAAATCCAATATGCGATCCCAGCGTCCGGGCTCCTTGAGGCCGAGAACGCCCCCGGGACCAACCACGTAATCCATGCGGTTCCGGAAATAGAAAATTTCAGGGCTCGGTTCCACGGCCTCTATGTGAAGAGGAATGTCGCCAAGGGCTTTGTTCACCAGTTCGCGTTTCTGCGCAAGCTGCGCCGGATAGTCAACAAACTGCAGTGGGCAGCCGCCGCATTTGCCGACATACGGGCATCGGGGGTCAATGCGATGGGGGGAAGGGGAGACAACCTCCGTGAGTTGCGCGATGAGGGCGCCGGACTCTCTGCGCGTGACCGTGGCGCGAACGGCGTCCCCGGGCGCCGAAAAACGAACAAAAACCGTTTTCTCGCCCACGCGTACGATCCCGCGACCCTTTTCGTCAACGGATTCAACGAGACCTTGCACTTCGTCGCCAAATTTGAGCTTTTTCATCCCGTTAGAGACAGGTCGCGGTCAGCGCCTGCGAATAATTACACGGCTGATAATTATCTGATGCTTTCTTTTTCATAACAATGTCTGCATAGAGTGCGACCGCGGTTTCTAACGGGATCATCCCGTTAGAGACAGGTCCCGTTAGAAATTTCGCATTTCATTGAATGCTCGTCTCCAACTTTATTGCGTTTAATGATTATGCAGAGGTGCTTCATAAGTATATATTTTATTTCTAACGGGACAGGTCGCGGTCAGCCCGCGCCTTGCATATTTACTTTTGTGTACAATGATACGACTGTGATTCATATTATTTAAACTCTTTCTTAAACCGTGACCGCGGCCTCTAACGGGATCATCCCGTTAAAGACAGCCCCGACTTGTCGGGGCGTACATTATAGGTAAAACCTGTATACCAACGCTCATCTTTTAAATTTTGGAGGAAATGCGTATAGAACACGCGGGTGTCTCTAACGGGATTCATAACGTGATTGCAACCCTAGACCGACTTCCTCGCGTGAGGTATGGTGATTGGTAGCTGGCGTATGCCCAGTAATACAACTTCGACCAGCTCTTCGCTTCGCGAAGAGCGAATGGGGCATCAGGGTTTTGCTGGAATGTTTTCTGCTTTCGAGAGCACTCGGCTAACCAATACTTCGACTAAAAGTCGAAGTTGATATACTGGGTATGTTATCCGTCATTATCCCAGCGTACAACGAAGAAGAGTATTTGCCGAGACTTCTCGCCTCTATCCGTAGGCAGAGATTCTCTGATTACGAGGTTATCGTTGCCGATGCGGACTCTACGGATCGCACGTCCGAGATTGCGCGGGCATGGGGGTGTCGAGTTGTCCCCGGGGGGGTTCCGAGTACGGGGCGGAATTACGGCGCGCTCGCCGCGCGTGGCGACCTCTTTTTATTTTTAGACGCCGATGTCGTTTTGGAAGATACGCGTTTTTTTTCCCATGCGGTTGCGGAGATGTGCGCGCGCCAGTTTGACGTGGCGACCTGTTTCGTTGATCCGCTTTCCAGTCAGACGATTGACCGGTTTTTCCACGGCGTCTTCAACACGTACATTTCCGTCATGGAGAACATCATGCCGCACGCTCCGGGCTTTTGCATTTTTGCGAAGCGCGAGGCGCACATGGCCATTGGAGGCTTTGACCAGGCGGTTGTGCTCTGCGAGGATCATGATTATGTAAAACGCGCGGCGCGCGAAGGGTGGCCGTTCGGAGTGCTCCACTGCGCGAAGATTCCGGTGTCCGTTCGCCGTTTCCTCCGCGACGGCCATTGGACAGTTGCCTTAAAGTACGTACTTGCGGAATTGCACCTCCTGACGAAGGGGAGTATTAAGTCTGATCTGTTCCGGTACCGCTTCGGATATCCGAAACAGTTTGAGAAAGCATTGGAGCAAAAAACACATGCCGTCGTGGATAGAACTCGCGGCAATTGATGCGATTCCCGACGGGAGCACGACTCTGGTGCGATACGGCTTCCAAGGGGTGTGGATAGTTCGGCGCGGAGATTCATTCCGCGCGTTTTTGAATCTGTGCACGCACGCTGGCGCGCCGCTGCGACTGTGCGGAACGAAGCTGTGCTGCCAGCGGCACGAGGCGACTTTTGACGCTGAAACGGGGAGAGCGCTTTCCGCTCCTGCGCCCCTTGATTCATTTCTTCCGCCGGTTCCGCTTGAGGTGCGCGACGGGAAGATTTTTGCGCCGCGGAAGGAGTCCGGAGACGGATTGGGGTAAATAAAAAAGACCCCATGAGGGGTCGCGAGGTGGACGGTCCCGCGTAGCGGGATCCCGACCGAAGCGTCGGGATTAGTGAGGGTCACCTTCTGGTTGCCATGTGCGCAGATCGAGCGGGGATGCTGGTTCTGAAACCCACTCCGCATCCGCCAACTGGCGGAGGCCGATGGCGGATCGGGGAGGAGTGGGCGGTTGCTCTACTGGCCGATAGGTTGCTTCCGTGGGGTGAGGGAACGCGGCGAGATTGCGCTCCATTGCCTTTCGTGTCGCCTCACACTCCTTCATTGCAATATCAAGTCGCCGCACAATCTCGCGGTTTATTGAGCGGGCTTCCCGCAGGCGCTTCCTTACCGCATCAAGGCGTGCGACATTTTCCCGCCTAATGGCCGCCGCCTTCCGCATGTTTTCGGCAGATTCAGCCAGATTCCGGGCACTTTCCATGAGACTATCGCAAGCGGCAGATATGTTCTCAAAGATGTTTGCCAAGGGTCCTCCAGTTCGTTAATTCTAGCGCGAGCTATGAATTCTGACCAGAACAAAATCAGAAATTTCTGCATCATCGCGCACATTGATCACGGGAAATCCACCCTCGCCGATCGTCTTTTGGAATTGACCGGAACGGTTTCCAAACGCGAAATGCGGGAGCAGATGCTGGACACGATGGATTTGGAACGCGAGCGGGGGATTACCATCAAGCTGCAGCCGGTTCGGATGGAGTATAAGGACTACACGCTCAATTTGATTGACACTCCGGGGCATGTTGATTTTGCCTACGAAGTCTCTCGTTCCCTTGCTGCGGTGGAGGGCGCGCTTCTGCTCGTTGACGCGAGCCAAGGGGTGCAGGCGCAAACAATCGGTAATCTCTATTTCGCTCTGGAGCAGAATCTCACCGTAATTCCGGTGGTGAACAAGATTGATCTTCCCAACGCCCGTGTGGAGGACGCAAAAGCGGAACTGGTGAAGCTTTTGGGATGCGCGCCGGAGGAGGTGCTCCTCGCCTCGGGAAAGACCGGCGCGGGCGTTCCTGAAATAATTCAGGCGGTTATTGCCCGCATTCCGCCGCCTGCCGGACGTGCTTCAGCCCCCGCACGCGCGCTCATTTTTGACTCCACCTATGACGAGTTTCAGGGGGTGATTGCCTATGTGCGCATGGTAGACGGTGCCCTCCGGCGCGGCGAGCAGGTTGAAACTATCGCCACTCGCGCACAAGGCATTGCGCTGGAGGTCGGCAGCTTCCGGCCGCAACGCGTCACTCGCGATTCTCTCCAGACCGGTGAAATCGGATATATCGTGACCGGCCTTAAAGATATCGACGAGGTGCGAGTCGGAGACACGATCGCGCCCCATGGTTCGGCTGCCTCGGGGGTCGCTCCGCTCCCGGGTTACAAAGAGGTGCGGCCGATGGTGTACGCGGGCATCTTTCCAAAATCCGCCGATTTGTATGAGAAATTGCGCGAGTGCATGGGGAAACTCAAATTGAACGACGCGGCGCTTATGTTTGAACCGGAGCGTTCTCCGGCATTGGGATTCGGTTTTCGCTGCGGCCTGTTGGGCCTTCTGCATCTGGAAATCGTCAGCGAGCGGCTGCGGCGCGAGTACGACATTCCCGTCGTGACGACGACTCCGTCGGTTGCCTACCGAGTGACCCAAACGGACGGCGCGACGTCAGTTATCAAATCTCCGAGCGACCTGCCCAACCCCACGAAAATCGCCAAAATTGAGGAGCCGTGGGTGCGTGTGGACGTTGTTGTTCCGGAGGCGTTCTTGGGCGGGGTGATGCGGCTTGCGGGGGAGAAGCACGGCATCTACAAAAACACCGAGTATCTTTCAGCCGACTCTGCCGGCCGTCGCGCCATCCTCCATTACGACATGCCGCTGGCCATGATTCTGGTTGATTTTTACGATCGGTTGAAAAGCGCAAGCTCCGGCTACGGCTCATTTTCTTACGAATTTTTGGATTATCGGGAGGCGGACGTTGTACGGCTTGATATTTACGTGGCCGAGGAAATAGTGGAGGCGCTCGCGACGATTGTTTACAGCGACGCGGCGGCAGATTCGGGCCGAAAAATCGCCTCGCTTCTTAAAGAGACGCTGTCGCGCCAGATGTTTGAGGTGAAAATTCAGGCGGCGGTGGGCGGTAAAATCGTCGCCTCTGAACGGCTCTCCGCCATGCGTAAAGATGTTACGGGGTATCTCTACGGCGGCGACGTAACCAGGAAGCGGAAACTCCTTGAGAAACAAAAGAAGGGGAAGAAGAAAATGATGGCGCGGGGGAGAGTGGAAATTCCTCCCGAGGCGTATCTCGCCGTCTTGAAGAGAAAGTAACGATGGCGACTGTGCGCACCCTGGTCATCATCCCGACGTACAACGAGCGCGAAAATATCGTCCAGCTTCTTAGGGAGATTCGCGCGTTGGGGATGGCGGAACTTGACCGCCTTGTTGTTGATGACGCCTCTCCAGATGGCACAGCCGCGCTAGTTTCCGAAGAGGCGACGCAGGATCGTCATATTTTTTTATTGAACCGCGAGCGGAAACGCGGCATCGGATCCGCCTCCATTGAAGGATTCCAATGGGGCATCTCGCGCGGCTACGAGGCGCTCCTCACTATGGATGCCGACCTGTCTCACGACCCGCGAGAGGTTCCTGTAATGCTCCGCGAACTCCAGCGCGGAGCCGATGTGGTCGTCGGCTCGCGCCGCATTCCCGGCGCGAAGATTATTGGCTGGAATCTGTGGCGGAGGTTTACCAGCCGGAGCGCCAACTGGTTTGCCCGCGCGCTCCTCTCTATTCCGGTTTCCGACGTGACCTCCGGCTACCGTGCATATCGTGCTTCCGTTTTGCAGAAAATTGACCTCGGCTGCATCCGCACTGACGGTTACGCCTTCCAAGAGGAACTCATGTGGCATCTTGCAAGGCGAAGGGCGATCGCAATTAAGGAAGTGCCAATAATTTTTCGTGATCGGGAGCGCGGCGAGTCCAAATTGGGAGCAGGGGAAGTGGTGGCGTTTTTCGCGGCGATGGCGCGGCTATCCTCCCGCCAACTCCTTCCACCCGCAATTCTCGGCCTTGGCGTATTCGCGCTCTATGCGGGAATGGCGAGCCGCACGATTTTTCCCGGCGACTCTACTGAATTCATAGCGGTCGTAGGCGGGAACGGGGTCGCGCATCCGCCTGGATATCCTCTTTACACGCTTCTGGGGCATCTCACCCGCGCGTTCCCGTGGGGCGAACTCGTCTTTCGGATGAATCTCCTCTCCGCCATCTTCAGTACTGCAACAGTCGTCACGGTTTATGCGCTCGGCCGCTCTTTAACACGTTCAACCACCGCCGCTATTTTTGGTGCTCTTACTCTAGCTCTTACTCCGGTCTTCTTTCTCTACGCTCTTGTTGCCGAGGTTTTCACCCTGCACGCTTTTCTCCTCTCATTGATTCTTTACACCGCTCTGCGTTTCGCGGAACGCCCCTCGCGCAAGCTCCTTCTCGGCGGCGCGCTTCTCTTTGGCATCGGCATGGCGAACCACCACACGACGCTTTTTCTCGCGCCGGTGCTCGCGGCGCTTCTCTGGACGCGGAGGAAGCGTATTCCGAAATTTTGGCTTCGCTTAGGAGAGGCGGCGGGTGCAATTGTCCTCGGTCTCACGCCGTATCTTGCGATCCCACTCTTTGCTCGCGGAAACCCTGTCATTAATTGGGACTCCGCGACGAATCTTCAAAATCTCACGCGCTTATTTTTACGGAGCGACTACGGGACGACGACGCTCGCGCCAGCCGCGCTTTCATTCACTCCGCACACCTACGCCATCCACGAGTTCGCGCGGTTTTTCTTTACGCACGGGTTTGGCATTCTCGCGCTACTCTCTGCGATTGGGTTAGGGTATCTCTTCCGCACGCGCCGGAGGTCGGAAGCATGGATGTTGTTCGGAGCGGCACTGTTTCTCGGGCCTGTTTTTGCCGTGATTGCGAGGACGGCGATGGTATCCGTAAATCAAGCAGCGGCATTTGAACGCTTTTTGATCGCCCCGCTTGTTCCACTCGCGATCCTCGCCGGAATCGGGGCTGCGGCGGTAATCGCGGCGATGCGTGCGAGGAGCCGCTTGCGTCCGCTCGCCTGGGTCGCGCTCTTTGCGCTCTCGCTTCCGTTCGCTATCCAGCTGGCGCGCGCGCCGTCCGTAAACCAGAGGGATATGACGCTCTATGCGGAACTGACGCGCGAGCAGGTGAACCTCCTTCCGCCGAGTGCCGTATACCTTACAACCGACGAGCTTTCGGATATGGCTACAGATTACTGGCAGATAACGCAGTCGGAACGCCCTGACGTGCGCAAGATCGCAATCACGAAACTCCCCGGCGCGTGGTATCGCGATCAAGTGCGCGCGCGGTTTCCGGAGCTCGCGCCGCTCATAGTTGATTCGCTTGATGAAACTATCACTCGTCTCTGCGATCGGTTTGCCCCCGAGGGGCTTCTCTTTGCCGCTTCATGGCCGAATCGTCTTGCGGGCACGAGCGAGCATTGCGCCGCGTTGCAGGATCGGCTCCTCGTGCGCGTGTGGTCCCCCGATGTGCAATTTGACCTTGAACAATATAAAAAAGCCCAAGACGATTTTTGGGCCGGGTTTAGCTCGCGCATTGCGCTGCCGAGTTCAGCAAACGTCCCGCTCCGTATTCGCCGCGTGCTTCAGACGCTTGCCGAGATGCGGCACCGCACGGGGAAGATGTACCGCCATGCGGGGTTTACTTCTTGGGCGCGAGACGAATTTGAGCGCGCATCGGCTATTTCCGGTGATTGGGATGAGAGCATGCTTGAGATCGCGGCGTTGGATGCGGAAGCGGGGGATTATGAGCAGGCGCTTGTGCGCGCAAAAGAAGCGATGCGCCGGAGTCCGGAAGATTTGTGGGCATATTATGCGGCGGGCGTCTATGCGCTGCGGCTTGAGGATACTCGTACCGGCGAGCGGTTCCTTCAACAGTTTTTAAGCTTTAAACCGAGCGAAAAATTTTCTGAAACGGGGCGTGCCAAGGAGCTTTTGAAGGCGGTGCGGCAGAGCTTGACAAATAGCCCGTAATGAGCTAGGATGGCGTGTTCTGCGGTGCATTTCGCCCGCAGGAAAAGTCCTTCCAAATCAGAACTAGAAAGGGAGCTCTTTCGATGGAAATCTTCAGGAGCCAGACGGGATTCTACACAGTCACGGGGACCTGGTGGGTTTCGGTTCCGTGGTGGGAGAGCGACGGCGGCGCGGACGTCGTCGCGAAGCGCGAGTTCCGGATTCACCGCCAGCTCGTCGGACTCCACGAGGTCGCGAGCCACCGGTTGAGCGACGGCTGTAGCTTGGAAGGCGACAGGTGTTTCGGACACGCCGACTGGGAGGATGCGGGGCGCTTGCGGTCCATCATCGGCTTGCTCGACGCGGCGCTTGAGGAGGGAGAGGTCATGGCTCTCGCGCGGCGACCGCTCCGCGAAATCAAGACGCGGATAAAGCGCCTCACGTCCATGGTGCAGAAGTGCATCGCGCGGAAGCCCAAGCTGAACGGGTACTCCTCGTCGGCTCCGGCGCCCTTCACCCCGCCCTCCGACGACCCGGACTACGACGCGCTGTGGGAGGAGCGGATGTGGTCGTGGCTCCAGAACCCTGACGAGTACGAGTCGTGGTACGAGGTCTGGGGCGCGAAGGACAAGGGGTCCGACCTCGATCTGACCGAGCTCTTCGCACCATCCTCCCGCGAGCGTACGAAGCGCCGCCAGGAACTCGAGTCGCGTTTCGAGAAGATGCGCCGGGACATCAAGTCCTGGAAGACCAGGCGCCGCCTCAAGTGGCGCATTCCCGGCAACCCTTCCATCGTCCTTTCCTAGACAACACCCTCGCTCTGTCCATCCCGATTCCCATCGGGCCGCAGAGCGAGGGTTCCATCCCGTTAGAGGCAGACCCCGAACACTTTCGGGGTCGTAGTCCCGGCACAAGTCGGGCGGCCTCTAACGGGACCATTCCAGAGTCCACGAGGATGGTCTTCGCGGATTCCGTCAATGGAGAAACGAAAGGAGGTCCTTCATGGGCCGTCAGAATCAGCAGCAGGGACAGGGACAGAAGAAGTCCAAGAAGGAGAAGAAGGTCGTGCCGGCGCCCGTGCACACGAGGCACACCATCGACATGACGCGGGAGTGCAAGGCTCGCCGCGTCGCCAAGGAGATCCGCAAGGCGCAGAAGAAGCTCGCGAAGCGCTCGCCTTGGTGCGTGAAGCTCCGCGGCCACATCGCCGACCTCAAGGTGATGTACAAGCGTCTCAAGGCCGGCGAGCCCGCCGAGGTGCGCACCCGCGCGGACTACGCGCCGCGGCCCGCCTCGCCCGATCCGGCGCCCGCCTCCTAGTTCCTTTGATCCGTCCTGGATCACCCCCGACTCGCATCCGCGATTCGGGGGATTTTTTTGTTACTCGCCCGAAATTTCGGAGCCGTATCCGCCAGCCGGCGGAGAACGAAATTTCGTTGGGAGTAACAATCCGCCCGAGGCGGATGATTCTTGACCAACGATGAATCTTTTGATATCGTCATCCTTCGCGGAGAATAGTCTCTGCGAAGATCGCGGAGGTCTTTGGACATGAAAACCGTTCTGGTTGATATCGGTAACGTGCTTGCCTACTGCCGTCCAGAGAGAGTTGCCGCACAGGTTGCCGAGATGTTCGGCTGCGAGCGGCAAGCCGTCTTTGCCGCCCTTTTCGACCGTGTGCGCAAGCGCAAGCTGGACCGCGGCACCGTTTCGCTCGAAGAGTACGGCTGTTCCGTGGCGGCGGCTCTTGGCAAGGAGCTTCACAAGCAGTGGCAGTTCAAGCAAGCATGGCTGTCCATGTTTGATCCGAATCCGTTGCGGCCGGAAGCGCGTGCGTTCCGCGCCATCCTGCGCATTCTGGAGTGTCCGACCGCGCTCGCATCGAATACCGATCCGTGGCACTGGGAGATCCTCCGCAGGGTGCCACTCATCACTTCGCTCGGCACGCCGTGCCTGTCGTTCGAGCTTGGGGCAGTAAAGCCGGAGCCGGAGTTCTACAAGCGCGCAGCCGTCGAGCTTGGCGTGCGGCCGGAGGACTGCCTTCTGGTTGACGACCTAGCCAAGAACTGCGAAGGCGCTCGCAAGGTCGGCATGTCGGCGCTGCGGTACCCCCAGAGCGAAGATGTTTTCTACGATTGGTGCGTTTTCACACTCGCGCCGGCAGTGCGCGGCTGATCACTCCCCGCCACCTCGAATGAGGTGACGGGGATTTTGTTACTAGTACCGTTGAGACTGTAGAAAAATGAACAAAATGTATTATTCGAGCTTGTCGAGAATAGACATTTTGGCTTACTTCTCGACTCGCCTTGCTCGCTCGAAGAATAAAAGGTGCATTTTTCTACAGTCTCACCGTTACAACTTAAACCTGAACCTATCTTATGTACCAAACCTCCTTATTCTGTAGCCGTTTATTAGTTTCCTGCGGACTCAAAATTAAGTTGTAACGGCACTGGCTTGAAATTTCCCCTTCCTTTGATGCGCTCGCTGCCGTAGGCTGGCGTCATATGCAGAACCGCCGCTGGGATCTCGCCGAATCCGCTTCCGCAGAATTTTTTGCCACGCTTGCGGGTACGCCCCGGGTCGTTGCCCAGCTTCTGTGGAACCGCGGCATCCGCACTGCCAATGATGCGGATGTTTTTCTCCGTCCTTCCTACGAGCGGGATGTGCACGACCCGTACCGATTTTCCCAAATGACCGCCGCCGTAGCGCGGATTTTTTCCGCCATGGAGCGCGGCGAGCGCATCGCTATTTATGGAGATTATGATGCGGACGGCGTAACCGGTTCCGCGATTCTTGCCGTGACGCTCCGCGCGCTCGCGCGGGCGATGGGCAAGGAATTGGATTTTGATTTGGAGGTGTATCTTCCGCACCGCGACCGCGAGGGATATGGCGTGCACGAAGCCGCGGTCGCAAGCATTGCGAGCCGTGGAACGAAACTCATGATTACCGTTGACTGCGGCATTGCGAATCGCAGAGAAATCGGCGTGGCCGCGTCCCTGGGGATGCAGACGATTGTTGTGGACCACCACGAAGTGCCGCCTGAACTTCCCGAGGCGATTCTTGTTCACCCGGGGATTCCCGGTGAAACGTATCCTAACCGAAACCTCCCTGCGGCAGGCGTGGCGTTGAAAGTGGCCGAGGCACTCACCCGCGAGGCGGGTCTCCGTGGCATTCTGCTCCCGCCCGGATTTTCCAAGTGGCTCCTGGACCTCGCCTCTATAGCGCTGGTAACCGAAATAGTCCCGCTTACGGGCGAAAATCGCGCGCTGCTGCACTACGGGCTTCTTGTACTCAACAAAACGCGCCGTCCGGGTCTGCGAAAACTTATGGAGGCGGCCAGACTCACTCCGGGGAACATCGGCAGCCGCGAGATCGGGTTTCAGATTGGGCCGCGGATTAATGCCGCAGGCCGCATGGATCACGCGGTAACCGCGTACTCGCTCCTCACGGCGGAGAATGATGAGGATGCTACGCGACTTGCCGCGGAGTTGAACCTGCGGAACACGGAGCGCCAAGCACGGGGGAGCAAGATGCTCGCAGAGGCGCGAGAAGTGGTCGGGGTGCCGGGGATGGCCCCGCTTCTTGCCGTCGTTCGCGAGGGTTGGCCGCCGTCGCTTTTGGGACTCATCGCCGGTCGGCTTGCGGATGAGCACTATCGCCCCGCGCTTGTGATTGGGAGAAACGGCGAGGAGTGCGTCGGTTCGGGCCGGAGCATTCCCGAGTTTCACATTACGCGGGCGCTCGCGGAAGCGGGTGGGTTTCTCCACAAATTCGGGGGCCATCCGCAAGCGTGCGGGTTCTCCATTCATGGAGAAGAAAATTTGCGCGGATTTTTGAACCAAATGGCGGAGATCGCCTCCCGCGAACTTTCGGGGGTTACGCTTGTACCGCGCCTCCCCATTGACGCCGAACTCGTTCCCACTGATGCCGTGCCCGAAATTTTTGACGCACTCGCCTCATTTGCGCCATTCGGAGAAGGAAACGTGAAGCCCCGATTTTTGGCGAAATCCATGCGCGCGGAAGGCGTTCGGCGTTTGGGCGCAACAGGCAAGCACCTCGCGTTTCGCGCCCACGACGGCCGCAGAACGATGCGTGCAATTGCGTTTGGGATGGGGGAGCGAGCGGAGGAGATTTCCTCGGGGCGCACGGTGGACGTCGTATACGAGTTGGATAAAAACAGTTGGATGGGGAGGGACGAGCTGGAGATGAAAGTGGTAGACTTTAGGTGCAGCAACGAGCGATGATTTCGTTCGCTGTGAATGAACTCGTCAGATTTTAATAATCATTTAGGAAGACTCGTTCATTCAAACGCTCACTCTAATCATCGTCCGTTGCTTTTGAGGGATGGGGAGATAGCGTTTACAAGCGTGGGTTATGGATTATGAA